>CAMDHS010000004.1 GCA_945898115.1 Comamonas sp. lk | reverse complement strand
CGCTGAAAGCATCTAAGCGGGAAACTCGTTTCAAGATGAGATCTGCCGGGGCCTTGAGCCCCCTAAAGAGTCGTTCAAGACCAGGACGTTGATAGGCAGGGTGTGGAAGCGCAGTAATGCGTTAAGCTAACCTGTACTAATTGCTCGTGAGGCTTGACCCTATAACTTTGATATATGTAAATGCATGAAAATGCACCGAGCGCTATCAAGGAAGTTATGCCAAGTTGACGCATTCAAAATTCCTGCACACTGCAAGCTGTGTAGGTCGAGAAATCGAAAAAGCTGATTAGCTCTATAAATTGGTCGTCTTGACCAGGTCACCAGTGACCGACCCAAGAGGACAAAAAGTTATGCCTGACGACCATAGCGAGTTGGTACCACTCCTTCCCATCCCGAACAGGACAGTGAAACGACTCTGCGCCGATGATAGTGCGGATACCCGTGTGAAAGTAGGTCATCGTCAGGCTATTCAACCAGAAAACGCCCCATCAGTTGATGGGGCGTTTTTTTTGGTCCAAAATTTGTGACAGGGTTTCAAGGTTGGTTTGGCAGCCAGCCCAAGGCCGTGGCGTGCAGGCTTTGGATATACATTCGGTCTTCGGTTTCGGTGATGGAAGTCGTTTCCGGATAGATCCCCGTGGGATCTTGTAAATCGGCGACGATTTTTCCGTCATCGGTGAAGGCCATCACGTGGCCATAGGCTTTGGGGATGGGCCACATGGCGCGCGGCAGGCGCAGGGTGAGCGAACGCAACCAGGGTTTGCCGGCGAAGTTGTCAATGGTGCTGTTGCGGGGCTTGGCAAAACCGAGCCAGAGCTTGCCGTCGCGTCCGCGCAACAGGTTGTCGGGGTAGCCGGGCAGGTTGTCGAACAACACCTTCGCGTCGGTAGACGGCGCATCTGCAGAAACCTGAACGTTTTGCGCGGCGACGGCGATCTTCCAAACCCGGTATTTGCCCGTTTCGTTCACAAAGATATGGGCTTCGTCTTGGCTGAGTGCCACCCCATTGGCGAAACTCAAGCCGCGAGCGACGATGCGTGTCACCTTGCTTGCTGGGTCGAATTCGAGCACGCGGCCGGTGCTGGACCGCTCCAGGATATCCAGAATGCTGGCCTCAAAAGTGCCGCCCCAGTCTTTGGGGGCAAAGCGGGTGGACGCGTCGCTGAAATACATTTTGCCGTTCTTGGCCACGACCACGGCGTCTGCATAGCGGATGGGGTCTCCATCAACCTGGTCAGTGAGAACCGTAACTTTGCGGTCCGGGCTGATGGACAAAAGCCCTTTGACCGCATCTGCGGCAATCAAGTTGCCTTGCGCGTCAAAGGCAAAGCCGAGCACGCGGCCTGTGGTGTTTGCGAAAACTTCTTGCGCGCTGCCGTCGGCGTTCATGCGCAGGATGTTGCCGCTGGCTACCGTGGTGTAAAGCTTGCCGTCGGGGCCGAATGCAATGTGTTCGGGGCCAACTTCGCCGTGCAGGTCAATCAGTTGCAGGCCCGCGAGTTTTTGGTTGACGGCATGGGCGCCGACATAACCGGGCGCTGGGGGCGCAACCCAAGCCACCGGTGTAATCGGTACGGGCCATAAAAACAGATACGCTAATCCGAGCAGTGGCAAGGGCGCCAGTGCCTTGAAGGCCTTTTTCATGGAGTCTCCCGTTGTTTGTCGCTTTATACCCCGTATCTGCGTGTCCACTCAAGTTCTAGCGGATGTACCCAGGATCCGTGCGGCTCTGGCAGCGTGGGCACGCTCTCTGTAAGTGCGCCTGCTTGCTTCTTGGCCTGGAAAAATAGTTGTTCTGCCGCCGGTAAACGGCGCACATCCAGCACGGTGGGGTCGCCCCAGGTAGCGATATCGGCTTTGCGCGCCTGGGCCTGCGGGCTGAGTAGAAAGTTGGCCAGCACTTGCGCGCCAGCGCGGGCGCCGGCATTAAAGGGTATGGCCAGAAAGTGGGTGTTGCCAATGGTGCCGCCAGTGAACTGAAAGCTCACGGTGCTGGGCGTGAGGCGTTGGGCGGCGATCTCGTTGGCGGCTTCGTTGGGGTTAAAAGTCAGGGCCAGCAGCAACTCGCCGTCGGCCATCATTTGCCGCTGCGCTGCGGCGCTGCTGGGGAATTGTTTGCCCTTGCGCCAGAGATGCGGATGCAAGGCGTCCAGGGTGCGCCACAGGGGTGCGCTCATCCGAGCAAAGACATCGTCGCGCACCGCTTGGTAAAAAACACCATGCTCGGACTTGGGCGTCAAATCCAGTAGAAGTTGTTTAAGAAATGTTGTGCCGTGGAAGTCGGGCGGACGCGGATAACTGCTGCGACCGGGATGCTGTGCTGCAAATGCCAGCCAGGCCGCAAGGTCGCGCGGGGGCTGGGGAACACGTTTGGCGTCGGCCATGAAGGTGAGCTGGGCCATGCCCCAGGGTGCTTCCATGCCTTCCACGGGTTCGGCAAAGTCGAGCCGGGTGGTGGGTTTGCCCTGGGTGTCCACGTAGGCAAAAGACGGCAACTGTTCGGCAAAAGGGCCAAACAGCAGGCCTTCACGCTTCATTGTCAAAAAGTTTTCACCATTGATCCAAACCAGGTCAACGCTGCCTTCTGGCTTGGCTGCGGCTTTTTCATTGCGCACCCGTTTCACGACATCCGCAGCGTCGCTCACTTTGACGTGTACCACGCGAACGCCATAACGTTGCAGCACCTGCTCGCCCGCCCATTGGATGTAGGCGTTGATGGTGGGGGCGCCACCCCAGGCGTTGAAGTAAACGGTCTGTCCCCGGGCTTGTTCCAAGGTACGGGTCCAGGCGGCAGTGTCTGCTTGGGACGCCATGGGCAGCAGGCCACTGGCCGTGCCGCCCGCAGCAGCTAGCCAGCCCAGCGCCGTGCGTCGCGTTGACACGGCCATGGAGTGGCCGGGATTCAGGCTGATGTAGGGTTTCATTCAAGCAGCGCCTGTGCGAATTCGCGGGCGTTGAAGGTTTCGAGTTCCTCCAGTTTTTCGCCCACGCCAATAAAGTACACCGGCACGGGCCGCTCGCGGGCAATGGCTGCGAGCACGCCGCCTTTGGCCGTGCCATCGAGTTTGGTGATGATCAGACCGGTCAGGCCCAGTGCGTCGTCAAAGGCGCGCACCTGAGCCAGCGCATTTTGGCCGGTGTTGCCGTCTATCACTAGCAGCACTTCTTGTGGGCAAGCGGTCAGACCCGACGCTTCGCCTGCCTTTTGTACCACCCGCTTCATTTTTTTGAGTTCTTCCATCAGGTGCAGTTGGGTGGGCAAGCGTCCGGCGGTGTCAATCAAGACCACGTCTTTCTTGCGTGCCTTGCCTGCGCAAACGGCGTCGTAGCTGACAGCTGCCGGGTCGCCGCCTTCTTGGCTGACGATTTCTACCGTGTTGCGTTCAGCCCAGATGGTGAGTTGCTCCCGTGCGGCAGCGCGAAAAGTGTCGGCGGCGGCGAGTAGCACGGTGGCGCCCTCGTCGGCCAAGCGGTGGGTAAGTTTCCCAATGGACGTGGTCTTGCCTGCGCCGTTGACCCCGGCCACCATGACCACCGTGGGCAATTGGGGGCCCAGCGTGAGTGGCTTTTCCAGGGGCGCTAAAAGCCGGGTAAGGCCGTCAACCAGCAGCGCTTTGAGCTGTACCGGGGTTTCGGCCTTGGTTTCCTTGGCCTTGCGACGCAGCTCAGCAATCAGAGTTTCAGTAGCCGCCACACCGGCGTCGGCCATCAGCAGGGCGCTTTCCAGGTCTTCGAACAGCGCCTCGTCAATGCGCGTGCCACCGAAAACAGATGAAATACTTGCAGCCGTTTTGCCCAAACCCGCTTTGAGTCGGGTGAGCCAGCTCTGGCGGCCCGAAGGTGCTGCTACCACCGGGCTCGCACTTGTGTTGGCAGGTACCACTGCCAGTGTCGCTGGCGCCTTGGCGTTGGGAGCAGGCACTGATTCAACAGGGGGATTTTTTTTGAAAAAGCTGAACATGGTGTGCGTTCTTAGAATGCATCATTCTATGAAACACCTCAGCACTATCCTGGTCGTATTCGAATTGATTTTTGCTGCCACGCGCTCGCGCTTGCTGAAGCGGGCGTGCGCTGCGCTGGTGGCATCGGGGCTGGCTGTCGCATCGGTTTGGGCCGCACCCGACCCAACCCAGCAATTTATCCTGCGCAATGGCATGACGCTGATCGTCAAGTCCGACCACCGCGCGCCCACGGCAGTGCACATGCTGTGGGTGCGGGTGGGTTCGATGGACGAGGTAGACGGCACATCGGGCGTGGCCCACTTGCTGGAGCACATGCTGTTCAAGGGCACGCCCACCGTAAAAGCAGGTGATTTTTCGCGGCGGGTGGCGGCCTTGGGCGGGCGCGAAAACGCCTTTACCAACAAGGATTACACCGGCTACTACCAGCAAATACCGGCTGCGCGGCTGGCTGACGTGATGGAGCTTGAGGCAGATCGCTTTGCCAACAACCAGTGGAGCGACGAGGACTTTCGCAAGGAACTTGAAGTGGTCAAGGAAGAGCGCCGCCTGCGCACCGAGGACAACCCGCATGCACGGTTGTTTGAGGCCATGACGGCCACCACTTACCAAGCATCTCCTTACCGCCGTCCGGTGGTGGGCTGGATGAGCGACCTGGAATCCATGGTGCCTGAGGACGCACGCGCCTTTTACCGCCGCTGGTACACGCCGGCCAACGCGGCGATTGTGGTGGCGGGTGACGTGGACCCGCAGGCCGTGTTTGCGCTGGCCGAAAAATACTACGGTGGCATCGCTAGTGTTCAACTGCCAGAGCGCAAGCCGCGCAGCGAACCTGCGCAGGGCGGCTTGCGACGACTCGATTTCAAGGCGCCGGCCGAGCAGGCTTATGTGGCGCTGGCCTTCAAAGTGCCTGGCATCCGACCCGGCGTGCCCGGCACCGATTTGTGGGACGCGCAAGCGCAAGACGCCTTGGCGCTGACTGTCTTGTCGGCGGTGCTCGACGGTTACGAGGGTGCGCGCCTGGACCGCGCCCTGACCCAGTCCGACGACCATGTGGCCGACAATGCCGGTGCTCATTACAGCGCCACCGCGCGCGGGCCTGTCACCTTTATGGTGTCGGGCGTGCCCGCCAGCGGCAAGAGCAGCGCAGCATTAGAAGCGGCCTTGCGCGCCCAACTCAAGCGTGTGGCCGATGAGGGCATTAGCGCATCAGAACTCAAACGCGTGGTGAACCAGTGGACCGCCAGCGAGGTCTACCAGCAAGACAGCGTGTTCAACCAGGCGCGTATGCTGGGCGCCAACTGGACCATGGGCCTGCCCCTGGGCTTTGAGGCCGAAATGTTGAAGCGCCTGCGCGGCGTCACCCCGGCGCAGGTGCAAACGGTAGCGGCCCGCTATTTTGGCGACGACGAACTCACCGTGGCCACCTTGCTGCCCCAACCGCCCGGCGTGAAGCGCAAACCGCGCACGCCATCGCCCGGCGCCCGGCATTGAACTGGCACACACACCATGCACTTCAAAACCTGTATTTTTTCGCTAGCCTTGCTGCTGGCCCCTGCCGCCTGGGCCGCCTTGCCGATCGAACATTGGACACACGCGAGTGGCGCCCGGGTCTATCTGGTGCAAAGCCCGGGCATTGCGATGGTCGATGTGCAGCTCAACTTCGACGCGGGCGAGCGGCGTAACCCCTTGGGTAAAACCGGTCTGGCCGGTTTGATGGCGTCTGCCACGCGCAATGGCGTCAAGGAAGCTGCCGGCCAAAGCGCCCTCGACGAAAACGCATTAGGCGAGGCCTGGGCCGATCTGGGCGCGTCCTTTTCTGCCAATGCCGGCAGTGACCGCCTGAGCTTTTCGCTGCGCAGCCTGAGCTACCCCGACGTGCTGGCCCAGGCCGGCACTCTCGCCGCGCGCCAGTTGGGTGAGCCGGCCTTTCCAGACAGGCTGTGGCAGCGCGACCGGCCCAAAATGGTTGCCAGTATCAAAGAAGCAAACACCCGCCCAGCCACCGTGGCCGCACGCGCTTTTGGCAAAGCGGTGTATGGCAGCCACCCTTATGGCCGCGACACGACCGAAGCGGATTTGCACAACATCAGCAGCGCCGACATGCATGCTTTGCACGCGAAGGCGGTGCGCGCATGCTATGCGCGCATCAGCATGGTGGGCGCTGTGGACCGGGCACAGGCCGATGCGCTGGTGGCCACGCTGCTGTCTCGCCTGCCCTCTGGCGACTGCCCGACCTTAGGACCGGTGGATGAAGTGCAGCCGCTGGCGGGCCCCTCGGAGCAACGCATTGCCTTTGACTCGGCGCAGGCCCATGTGCTGGTGGGCCAACCCGGCATCAAACGCAATTCGCCCGACTACTTTGCCTTTCTGGTGGGCAACCATATTTTGGGCGGTGGCGGCTTTACTGCACGCCTTACTGAAGAAGTGCGCGAGAAGCGCGGCCTGACCTATGGCATCTACAGCAGCTTTGCGCCGGGCCTGCACGCGGGGGCCTTCACCATCAGCCTGCAAACCCGGCCCGACCAGGCGCAGCAAGCCCTGGACATCTTGCGCGGCGAGTTGCAGCGTTTTGTGGCCGAGGGCCCCAGCGAGCAAGAGCTGCAGGCGGCCAAGGACAACCTGATAGGCGGCTTTGCGCTGCGCATTGACACCAACCGCAAGCTGCTTGACAACGTGGCCAACATCGCCTGGAACGATCTGCCGCTGAACTTTTTGGACAGCTGGACGGAGCAAGTGCAGCGCGTCACGACCAGCGACATTCGCCAGGCTTTTGCCCGCACCCTGCAGCCGCAAAGCATGGCTACCGTGGTGCTCGGTGCCAACTAAAGACGGGGCATGAGCAAAGCCTTTACCAAGGAAAGCGACGACGCCGATGAAGACGACGAACTGCAGCTGCCCGCACTGCCGCCCGGCGGTAAAAACTACATCACCCCCGCCGGCTATGCCGCGCTGCGCAGCGAACTGCTAAGCCTGATTGACGTGGAGCGCCCCAAAGTAGTGGACACAGTGCACTGGGCTGCCAGCAACGGCGACCGCTCGGAAAACGGGGACTACATCTACGGCAAAAAACGCCTGCGTGAGATCGACCGGCGCATCCGCTTTTTGACCCAGCGGATGGAGTTGGCTGTAATCGCCGAACCCAGCCTGCACTTTGGCAACGACCAAATTTTCTTTGGCGCCACCGTGACCTATGTAGACGACGCCGACTTGGAGCGCACAGTGAAAATTGTGGGCATAGACGAGGCCAATAGCGCCCTAGGCGAGGTGAGCTGGGTCTCGCCCATAGCGCGAACCTTGCTCAAGGCACGTGTGGGCGACGTACTGCGTCTGGTGATGCCCGACCGGGTTGCTGAAATTGAGGTGTTGGCGGTGGAATATCCTGTGGCTGCGGTGCCAGTTACTCCGCCGTAAACAGGCTCAAACTGCTTTTTTACTGCGTTGCGCGCGCATCACCACAGGCGAGCGCTGGAGCTTGGCCAGAACCACATCGAGATGGGCGCGGTCCCGGATTGCGATCACAAAATGCAGCTCCTTGACGTCTTGGGCGCTGTCAGGTGCCATCTCAATATGCACGATATCGGCCTCAGACGTTGACAGGGCGGACGCGACCTGGGCCATGACGCCCTTGCCGTTGCTTACCGTCACCGCCAAGTCCACCTCAAAGGGCCTCAACAGCTCATCGGCCCACTCCACGCCCATGAAGCGTTCGCCGTCCTTGTGCTGCAAGCGCTTGGCCGCTGGGCAATCGGCGGCGTGTACCACCAGGCCTTCACCCCTGCCCAGGTAGCCCAAGATGCTGTCTCCCGGAATGGGGCGGCAGCACACTGCGAATTTGACGGAAGCGTTCTCGCTGCCGTCCAGCGTGAGTGTGCCCATGCCGTTGGCGTTGCTCGCGCCAAAGCGTTCGCGTGTAAGCAGCAATGCGTCTGGGCGCTCGCCCACGTCGCCTAGCAAGAGCACCAGGCGTTTGGCCACGATGTTGGCAATGCGCTTGCCCAGCCCAATGTCGGTGAGGAGCTCCTGGCGCGTTTTACTGCCAGTAAAGCGCAGCAGCTTGTCCCAAATAGGCGCGTGGGTTTGTGGATCAGGAAAGCTTTCTATGCCCTCAGCTCGCAGCGCCTGGGCCAGCAGTTTGCTGCCGAGTTCTTCGGACTCGGTGAGCTGCATGGTTTTGAGATGGTGGCGGATCTTGGAGCGTGCACGGCCTGTGCGCACAAAACCCAGCCAGGCCGGGTTGGGTGTGGCATTGGGTGCAGTGACGACTTCCACCACATCGCCGTTTTTCAGGGTGGTGCGTAGCGGCACCTGCTCATTGTTGATCCGCGCTGCCATCGTGTGGTCGCCCACATTGCTGTGGATGGCGTAGGCAAAGTCCACCACGGTGGCGCCGCGCGGCATAGCCATGATCTGGCTTTTGGGCGTGAATACATAGACCGCATCGGGGAACAGGTCCACCTTCACGTGTTCCCAGAACTCGGCTGCGTCGCGCGTTTCGTCCTGGATGTCAAGCAGTGACTGCAGCCACTGCGTGCCCAGGCGGTCATTGGCCTTGTCTTGCGGGTTGTTGACCTTGTAGAGCCAGTGTGCCGCTACCCCCGATTCGGCGACCAGGTGCATGGCCTCGGTGCGCATCTGGAATTCGACGTTGATGCCGGCTGGCCCCACCAGTGTGGTGTGCAGCGACTGGTAGCCGTTGACCTTGGCAATGGCGATATGGTCCTTGAACTTGCCAGGCACCGGTTTGTACAACTGGTGCAAAAGCCCCAGCGCCGTATAGCAGTCGGTGATTTGCGGCACCAGCACCCGAAAACCGTAGACGTCGGTCACCTGCGCAAAACTCAGGTGCTTGTCGTGCATCTTGCGGTAAATGGAATAAAGCGACTTTTCGCGCCCGGCAAGGCGCACCGGCATGCCGTGGGCGGCAAAGGTGGCTTCCATCTCTTTTTTGACTTTTTGCAGCAGATCACGTCTGCGGCTGCGCGCTTTGTGCACCGCCTTGGACAAGACGGTGTAGCGCCAGGGCAGCAGGTGGCAAAAAGCCAGGTCTTGCAACTCACGGTAGGTCTGGTTCAGGCCCAGGCGGTGGGCAATCGGGCTGTAAATGTCCAGCGTTTCCTGCGCTATGCGGGACCATTTGGCGCGCGGCATGTCGCCCATGGTGCGCATATTGTGGGTGCGGTCGGCCAGCTTGATGAGAATCACGCGTACGTCGCGGGCCATGGCCAGCAGCATCTTGCGAAAAGACTCCGCCTGGTTCTCTTCGCGGGTGTTGAAGGACAGCTTGTCGAGCTTGGTCAGTCCGTCCACCAATTCGGCCACGGGCGAGCCGAATTTCTCAATCAACTCAACTTTGGTGACGCCGCAGTCTTCCATGGCGTCGTGCATCAATGCGGCCATCAGGGCTTGGGCATCGAGCTTCCACTCCGCGCACTGGCTGGCGACTGCAATCGGATGGGTGATGTAGGGCTCGCCGCTGCTGCGCAATTGGCCCAGGTGTGCCTCATCCGCAAAGCGGTAGGCCTGACGCACCTGCGCCACCTCGGACTCGGAGAGGTAGTCCAGTTTCTCGATCAGCCCGCTAAAGCCAGACGATGCAGTCTTGACCGGCTCTGGGGTCTTCGGAAATGAATTTTGCGATTTACCCATGGGCTAAATGTAGCGCGCCCGCTCTGATGCCGCGCTGTGAGGGCAATATTTGTGACAAAAAAAGCAGCAGGAACGTGTCCACGCTGCTTTTATTTACAAGAGGCCTCGGGGCGAGGCGCTCGGAGCGTGGTTTATTTGACTGCTGAGGCGCTCACATAGCCAGACACCGCTACCCATTTGCCGTCCTGGATTTGCGACAAGCGTGATGCGTCGCTGCCAAGGCGCTTGGTGGCGGTAAAGGTAGACCGCGCTGCGCCAAAGATGTCTGGCTCCACCGTCAGGCTGTCCATCACCTTGATGAAGCTGTCCGTCGTCAAATTCTTGCCCGCTTTGTTGGCAGCGTTGGCAAAGGTGTTGACGATGATGTAGCCATAGACCGAGAAGACGGTGGGGTCTTCATTGAACTTGGTCTTGTACTTGTTGGCCCAAAAGCGGATCGGCTGCGAGGCCTCATCGAGGTAGGGGTTTTGCACCGTCATGGTGGCGTAGAGCCCGTCCATAGCCTTGCCGCCAATCTTGTGGATCAGGTCGGTGTAAGCGGCGCTCGAACCCAGAAACACCGGGCTAAAGCCCAGTTTGCGTGCGGTACCGATCGTGCCAATGGTCTCGCGGATGATGGTGCCCAGCACCACCAATTCGCAGCCACTGGATTGCAGCTTGGACACTTGTGAGGAAAAGTCAGTGGCGCCACGCTTGTAAGAGGTCTTCTCGGTGAACTCCATGTTCAGCGTTTTGAGGCCAGCCTCTGCACCGCGCAGCACTTCCAGGCCAAAGTCGTCGTCTTGGTAAATCGTGCAGACTTTCTTGACGCTTTTTTCTTTCACCAAATTCGGCAGGGCGATACGCATCTGGTCAAAGTAGGTGGCGGCGAACGAATACTTCAGACGGTGAAAGGGCTCGTACATTTCGCGCGCGGCGGTGATGGGGAAGAAGTTGATCACGTTCTTCTCAAACTGCACCGGCATGGCGGCCATGTTCTGGGCTGTACCGATGTGGCCGAGCATCATGAAAATCTTGTCCTGGTTGACCAACTTTTGCGCCGCGAGGACTGCTTTCTTGGGGTCATAGCCATGGTCTTCGACCAGCAGATTGATCTTGCGGCCGTTGAGGCCGCCTTGCTCGTTGATCTCGTCCACGGCCAGCATCATGCCCAGGCGGGCTTGCTTGCCAAAGCCGGCCAAGGGGCCTGAGAGATCCTGGATCGAGCCCAGGGTGATTTCGTCCTTGCTCACGCCTTGCTGTTGGGCCATGGCAACGGGAGCGGTGAAAGCGAGCGCCGCCAAAGCGGCAACTATGAATCCGGGTTTCAGGGTCATGGGTTTCTCCTAGGGTTGCGAAAAATTATCAAGGTCTTCGATAGGCGTGGCAACTGGGGTAAACACGCAGTGGCGGGCGCCCTAAGGGCCCGCCGCCGAGAAAAATCACTTGCCGTTAGCCACCGGCTTCCACTTGCCGTCCTGGATTTGGGACAGGCGCGAGAACTCGCTGCCCAGGCGCTTGGTGTTGGTGAACGTCAGCTTAGGAGTTCCAAAAAAATCGGGCTGCACGGTTAGGGTGTTCATGGCCTTGACGAAGCTGTCGGTGGTCAATTGGGTTCCGGCTTTTTGCGCCGCCTGGATCATGATGTCAATCATGATGTAGCCATAGGCCGAGAAGACGGTGGGGTCTTCGTTGAACTTGGTCTTGTACTTGTTAGCCCAAAAACGGATGGGCTGCGAAGCCTCGTCGGTGTAGGGGTTTTGCACCACCATGGTGGCGTAAATGCCGTCCATGGCCTTGCCGCCGAGTTTGTGGATCAGGTCGGTATACGCGGCCACCGATGCGAAGAACACGGGGTTGAAGCCGGTCTTGCGGGCCTCGGCCACGGTGCCAATCGTTTCACGGATGATGGTGCCCAGCACCACTAACTCGCACGAGGCCGATTTCATTTTGGCCACCTGGCTGGAGAAGTCGGTCGATCCCCGTTTGAACGAGGTTTTTTCGGTCAATTCCATGTTGATGGTTTTGAGGCCGGCTTCGCTGCCGCGCAACACTTCGAGGCCAAATTCGTCGTCTTGGTAAATGATGCAGACTTTTTTGGCACTCCTGTCGGCAACCATCTGGGGCAGGGTCAGGCGCATCTGGTCGTAGTACGAGCTCAGCAAGGCATATTTCAGCTCGTTCGGTGCTTCGTACATTTCACGTGCGGCGGTCAGCGGCATGAAGTTGACCACTTTTTTCTCAAACTGTATGGGCATGGCCGCGTTGTTCTGGGCGGTTCCCAGGTGGCCGGCCATGATGAAAATCTTGTCCTGGTTCACGAGTTTTTGCGCAGCGAGCACCGCGCGCTTGGGGTCGTAGCCCGAGTCTTCGACCAGCAGCTTGATCTGGCGCCCGTGCACGCCGCCTTGCTCATTGAGCTCGTCAATGCGCAGTTGCATGCCGTTGCGCGACTGTTTGCCGTAGCCCGCCAACGGGCCGGACAGATCTTGAATCGTACCGACCACGATTTCGGTCTTTGTCACGCCTTGTTGTTCGGCGGCGTGCAGGGGGGCGACCGCCAAAAGTCCCAGCGCGAGGGCGGCCAGGGTCGATAGCTTGAAAAAATTGCGTTGCATACAGGCTCTCAAATAAAAAGTTTGGGAAGGGAAAAACGAATAAACGGGGCCAATCAGCGGTACATGGCTTCGATCTGCGGTGTGTACTTCTTCTCGACTAGCTTGCGCTTGAGTTTCATGGTGGGCGTCAGTTCCTCGTCTTCCGCGCTGAGCTGGGTGTCAAGGAGGAAGAATTTCTTGATCTGCTCGACCCGGGCAAACTTCTTGTTCACCCGTTCCAACTCGGATTGGATCAGCGCCTGCACCTCTGGCGCGCGCGTCAGGCTGGCGTAGTTGCTAAAGGGCACGTCTTGGTCTTGCGCGAATTTTTCCACGTTCTCTTGGTCGATCATGATGATCACGGTCAAGTAAGGACGCTTATCCCCAATAACCACCGCATCTGTGATGTAGGGCGAGAACTTGAGGTCGTTTTCCAGCTCACTGGGCGTGATGTTCTTGCCCCCGGCCGTGATGATGATGTCCTTCATCCGGTCGGTAATGCGGAAGTAGCCATCCGGGTCGCGCACACCCACGTCGCCGGTGTGCAGCCAGCCGTCGGCGTCGATCGTCTCGGCGGTTTTTTCGGGCAGGTTCAGGTAGCCGGCAAACACGTTTTTGCCGCGTACCAAAATCTCGCCCGTGGTCGGGTCCAAGCGCACTTCGTTAAAGCCGGCCGCCGGGCCAATCGAGCCCGGGCGCATGCCGGTGGCAGGTACGCCAGTGGAGGCGCCGCAGGTCTCAGTCATGCCCCAAACTTCAAGCATGGGCACGCCCAGCGCCAAGTACCAGCGCACCAGATCCGGCGAAATGGGCGCCGCGCCCGTGACCAAAAAGCGTGCCCGGTGGATGCCTATGAGCTTGCGCACATTGTTGAGCGCCAGCCACTGCGCAATCCGAAACTGCATGCGCAAGCCCTGGCCCACGGGCTTGCCCGCCAGCACCAGGTCCGCAATGCGCTGGCCCACACCAATGCCCCAGGCGTACACCGCCTGCTGCAGGACGCCGGCTTCTTTGAGCGAAATCATGACGCCCGAGTAAAACTTTTCCCACACCCGTGGCACGGCGGTAAACACCGTAGGCGCGATCTCGCGCACGTTCTCAGGAATGGTTTCGGGGTTTTCCACAAAGTTGATTTTGGAGCCGGTGTACAGCGCAAAGTACTCGCCGCCCATGCGTTCGGCAATATGGCACAGGGGCAAAAAGCACATGCGCTCGTCGGTTTCGTCTTGCGATACCAAGGTGTTGTAGCCGCGCACGGTATAGACCAGACCCTGGTGCAAATGCATGGCGCCCTTGGGCTTGCCAGTGGTGCCTGAGGTGTAAACCAAAATTGCCAAGTCTTCGGGCTGGCATTGCTGCAGCCGCGACTTCAAGGCGTCGGGGTGCGCAGCCAAATAGCTTTTTCCCAGGGCGCGCAGGGCGTCCAGGCTGATGATGGCCGGGTCGTCCAGGGTGCGCAGGCCTTCCATGTCAAACACCACAATCTTGCGCAAGAGCGGTAACTGGGCGCGCACTTCGAGCGCCTTGTCGAGTTGCTCGTCGTCTTCAACAAACAGCACTGTGGTGCGCGAGTCTTCGCACAGATAGTGCACTTGGCTGCTTGCATCGGTGGGGTAAATGCCGTTGGACACGCCGCAGGCCGACAACACCGCCAGATCGGCCCAAACCCATTCCACCAAGGTGTTTGCCAAAATGGACGCGCACTCGCCCTTGGCAAAGCCCAGGCTGAGCAGGCCACCGGCAATTTCTTGCACCGCCTGCCCGGTCTGGTTCCAGGTCCAGCTGCGCCACAGGCCCAGGTGCTTTTGGCGCATCCAGACGGTGGGGCCGCGCTGGGCCACGGCGTTCCAGAACATGGCGGGAATGGTTTCCCCGGACAGCACCACTTCGTGCTGGGGTTGGATGTGGCTCAAATCCCAAAGTTGCGTCATACGGATCCTTGCCAGCGCGCGGTGGCGCCGGCCTGTAACAGGGGGCGGGTTAAGGGGGTAAAAGGGGTGCGCATGTGCATAAGAGTACGCAGGCTTAACGCCAGGTTTTCTTCTTTTTCCAGCGCCGCTCGTCGCGCACGCCGGATTCTTTCAGGCCGAGGTAAAACTCCTTGATGTCGTCTTTCTCGCGCAGGTGGGCGCAGGTGTCTTCCATCACGATGCGGCCGTTTTCCAGCACATAGCCGTAGTCCGAGGCGTTGAGCGCCATATTGGCGTTTTGTTCCACCAGCAAAATCGTAGTGCCGCGCTCGCGGTTGATGCGCACCACGATCTCGAAGATTTCTTTGGTCAGCTTGGGACTCAGGCCCAGGCTGGGTTCGTCCAGCAGCATCAGGTCCGGGTTGGCCATCAGCGCGCGCGAGATGGCCAGCATTTGTTGCTGACCGCCCGAGAGCAGGCCGGCGTCTTGCGCGCTGCGTTCCCGCAGGATCGGAAAGTAAGTAAACACAGTTTCGATGTCGCGGGCCACACCGTCGCGGTCGCTGCGGGTGTAGGCGCCCATCAGCAAGTTGTCGTGCACGTTCAAGAGCGGAAACACCTCGCGCCCCTCAGGGACATGGCTCAGGCCTTGTTGCACGATGAAGGACGGGTCTTTGGCCGTGATGTCCTGGCCCTTGAATTCGATCGAGCCCTTGCGCGGGTCGATGATGCCGGAGATGGTTTTCAGAATTGTGGTTTTGCCCGCGCCGTTGGAGCCCAGCACGGCAGCAATTTCGCCCCGGCGCACCTGCAGGCTCACGCCGCGAATGGCCTTGATCGGGCCGTAGGCGCTCTCTACGTTCAGGAGCTTGAGCACAGGTTGGTCGCTGATGGCGGGTGGCAGGCTGCTCATACCGCACCTCCGGCAGCAGTGCGCGGACTGACGCCCGTGGGGCGGCGCAAAGAGGACACGTCGTCCTCCGAGCCTAAATAGGCCTCAATCACCCCTGCGTCGTTTTGCACCTCGCGCGGCGTGCCCATGGCCAGTACCTCGCCCTGGTTCATGGCCAGCACCCGGTCGGAGACCTTGGACACCAGGCCCATGTCGTGTTCCACCATCAGCACGCTGATGCCGAGTTCTTGCTGAATGTCCTGGATCCAGAAGGCCATGTCGTCGGTTTCTTCCACGTTCAGGCCCGAGGACGGTTCGTCCAGGAGCAGTAGCTTGGGCTCTGTGCACAGGGCACGCGCCATCTCAACAACCTTGCGTACGCCGTAGGGCAGGCCAGCCACAAAGGTGTCGCGGTAGTGCTGCAGGTTCAAAAAGTCAATCACCTCTTCGGCTTTTTCGCGCGACTGCAGTTCGGCCTCGCGCGCGGCCGACGTGAAGAAGATGTCTTGCCAAAAACCGGTTTGGCGGTGCGTGTGGCGGCCGATCAAGAGGTTGTGCAGCACGGAGGCGTGTTCAAACAGCTCAATGTTCTGGAAGGTGCGCGCAATGCCGAGCGCAGCCACGTTTTGCGGCGCCTGGTCTGTGAGCTTGACCAGGCCTTTGGGGCCTAGGTAATCAATATCGCCGGCGGTGGGCGTGTAGATGCGGCTGATCAGGTTGAACACCGTCGTTTTGCCCGCGCCGTTGGGGCCGATCAGGGTGAACACCTCGCCCTGCTTGACGTCAAATGACACGTTGTTGACTGCCAGCACGCCGCCAAAGCGCACGCTTAGATTCTTGGCCGATAAAAGGGTCGCGGTCATTTCAGGCGGTCCGATTTTTGGAAGGATTTCTGCCGCTTGAACATGCCCTTGCGGTAGAACGGAAACATTTCGAAGTAGGTGCGCACCTTGAGCCAGCGCCCGTACAGGCCCATGGGCTCAAACAGCACAAAGGCGATCAGCACCAGGCCGTAAACCAGGCCCTGCAGGCCGGGCGCCTGGCCAACCACGGCCGGCAGGTAGTCTTTGACCATGGCAATAAGCTGGGGCATGGTGATCAGGAAAATCGCGCCCAGAAAAGCGCCATGCACCGAGCCCAGGCCGCCAATCACAATCATCAACAGCAAATCAATCGACTGCAAGATGTTGAACTGGTCGGGCGAGATGAATTGCAGCTTGTGTGCGTACAAAGCGCCGGCCACGCCGGCCAATGCGGCAGAGATGGCAAAGGACAGGGTTTTGTAGCGCGCCAAGTGAATGCCCATGCTTTGGGCCGAAATCTCGGAATCGCGAATGGCCACAAAAGCGCGCCCTGTGGGCGAACGCAGCAGGTTCAGAATGCCCAGTGTTGACACCACTGTAATGACAAGGCATAAAAAGTAAAACTGGATTTCAGTTTCTAGCACCCAGCCAAACAGGTCGGGCTTTTTGATGTGGATGCCCGCGTTGCCGCCGGTCACAGACTCCCAGCGCGCAAGCACTTCTTCCACAATAAAGCCAAAGGACAAGGTCGCCATACCCAGGTAAATACCCTTGACCCGCAGCGCAGGCAAGCCCACCACCCAGCCAACAGCCGCCGACAGCGCCCCGGCGCCGGCCAAGGCAATGGGGAAAGGCACGCCGGCATTGGTCAGCACCGACTGGGTATAAGCGCCCACGCCCAAAAAGGCCGCGTGCCCCAAAGAAAAAAGGCCGGTAAAGCCCGCCAACAGCATGATGCCCAGCGCCGCGATGCTGTAAATCAGCACAAAAGTGAGTTGCGCCAGCCAGTATTCGGTAAACAGCCAGGGCGCGGCTAGCAGCAGCAAGAGCAGCACGCCATACCAAAGCAGGTGGCCGCCGTGTTTGGCAAGTTCAAGGTCTTGCCGGTAATCAGTTTTGAATATGAAACGCATGTCAGACCTTTTTGCGCAGTTTTTCGCCAAACAGGCCGTTGGGTTTGACCATCAGCATCACCAGCACCACGATGTAGGCGGCGGTGTCCTTAAAGCCGTCGGGCAAATAAAAGCCGGAGAAAGACTCAACCACCCCAATCACCACCCCGCCCACAATCGCGCCGGGCAGGCTGCCAAAGCCGCCCACCACTGCGGCTGGAAAAGCCTTCAGGCCAATAAAGCCCATATTTGCGTGCACAAAAGTAATGGGAGCCAGCAGCAGGCCCGCCAGGCAGGCCACGGCTGCGGCCAGGCCCCAGGCAATGCCATTGAGCCGCTTGACAGGAATGCCCATGTAATAAGCGGCAAGTTGGTTTTGCGAGGCCGCCTGCATGGCGATGCCCAGTTTGCTGTAGCGAAATAACGCAAACAGCAGTACGCACAGCACGCCGGTGGCGGCAATTACCACCATCTGCTCGACGTTGAGAACCAAGCCGGCCACGCGCCAGATCTCGTCTTTGTAGGGCACGGGCAGCGCCAGGGTATCGGTGCCAATGCCCGGAATCATGGTGATCAGCCCGCGCGCCACGTAGCCAATGCCGATGGTCAGCATGACGATGGAAAAAGCCGGCTGGCCCAAAATCGGGCGGATGACGGCAAATTCAATCAGACCGCCGAGCAAGGCCAGACCGAGCACCGCACCCAAGACCGACACCCAATAGGGCAGACCCAGCATGGTCATGCCCACCAAGCCGGCAAAGGCACCTAGCATCATCAACTCGCCCTGGGCGAAGCTCACGGTCTCGGTGGCTTTGTAGATGAGCACAAAGCCCATGGCGATCAGCCCGTAGATACAGCCCTGCGCCACGCCGCTAATCAGCAATTGAAAAAACTGCACCCTTACCTCCCTGTGTTGTGCAGTGAGGTTATAGCGTCAAGGTGTGAAATTGTTGATAGGGTTCTTACTGACTTGGCGACAATTTTTCAGATTGACGCGGTGCGTCTCCTCAGGACTTTGGTATTTCGCGCGGGCGTCCCTCTTCGTCAATGGCCACATAGGTGACAAGGGCTTCGGTCACTTTGATGTAACTGCCTTGCGTGCGGAAACTCTCGGCAAACACTTCCACCTTGACGGTGATCGAAGTGCGCCCGATGCGCGTGACTTTGGAAAAGAAAGACAAGATGTCGCCCACCCGCACCGGCTGCTTGAAGATAAATTCGTTCACCGCCACCGTGGCCATACGGCCCTGGGCATAGCGCGCGGGCAGCACCGAGCCCGCCAGGTCCACCTGGGCCATCACCCAACCGCCAAAAATATCGCCGTTGGCGTTGCAGTCGCCGGGCATGGGAATGACTTTCAGCACCAGCACCTGGTCGGTGGGCAGCTCTACGGTGGCGGCAGGAGGCGTAGGTTGGGGCAGTGTGGACATGGGCACAATCGGAGTTTGATGTTTTGAATTGTCCCCCATGCGCTCATTTGGCCCTTCCGCCGATTCCCCCCGCCACGCACCACTGGCTTCAGGCGCGGTAGCTGCTACGCCCACCAGTCTCAAGGCCAGCGACTGGAGCACTTTGCAGCGCCTGTTCCCCTACCTGTGGGCCTACAAATGGCGGGTAATTGCGGCGCTCTCGCTGATGATTGGCGCCAAGGTTGCCAATGTGGGCGTGCCACTCTTGCTCAAAACCCTGGTCGACACCATGGGCGCCAAGCCCGGCGAAGCGGCAGCAGTGTTGGTGGTGCCGGTGGCTTTGCTGGTGGCCTATGCGGCGCTGCGCCTGTCTACCTCGCTGTTTGCCGAGCTGCGCGACCTGGTGTTTTCCAAAGCCACCGAGGGCGCTGCGCGCAGCATCTCGCTGGGAGTTTTTCGCCATTTGCACGCCATGAGCCTGCGTTTTCACCTGGACCGCCAGACTGGCGGCATGACGCGCGATATCGAGCGCGGCACGCGTGCGGTGCATTCGCTGGTCTCGTATTCGCTTTACAGCATCATCCCCACCTTGATCGAGGTGGGCCTGGTGCTCACGCTGCTGGCGGTCAAGTTTGACGTTTGGTTTGCCGGCATTACCGTTATGGCCTTGGTGCTGTACATCGGCTTTACCATCACCATGACCGAGTGGCGCACCCAGTTTCGCAAGCGCATGAACGAGCTAGATTCCAAAGCCCACACCCGCGCCATCGATTCGCTGCTCAATTTTGAGACGGTTAAATACTTCAACAACGAAGAATTTGAAGCCCAGCGCTACGACGACAACCTGGAGCGCTACCGCCAGGCCGCGCTCAAGAGCCAGCGCACCCTGAGTATTTTGAATGCCGGCCAGCAGCTCATCATTGCCAGCGGCCTGGTGGCCATGCTCTGGCGCGCCACCCAGGGCGTGGTCGATGGGCGCATGACGTTGGGCGACCTGGTGATGGTTAACGCCTTCATGATCCAGATCTACATACCGCTCAATTTTTTGGGTGCGATATACCGCGAGCTCAAGCAAAACCTGCTGGACCTGGAAAAAATGTTCACCCTGCTCGAGCGCGAGCAAGAGATTGCCGACGCGCCCGATGCCCACGCGCTGCAACTGCCCCAGGGCGCGGCCAGCGCCAGCGTGCGTTTTGAACACGTGGGCTTTGCCTACGACCCGGCGCGCACCATCCTTCATGACATCAGCTTCGAGATTCCGGCGGGCAAAACCGTGGCCGTGGTCGGGCCCTCGGGTTCGGGCAAGTCCACGCTGGCGCGGCTCTTGTACCGCTTTTACGATGTTCAGCAAGGCAGTATTGCGGTGGCGGGCCAAGACCTGCGCACCCTGACGCAGGCCAGCCTGCGCGCGGCCATTGGCATCGTGCCGCAAGACACGGTGCTGTTCAACGACACGTTGCAATACAACATTGCCTATGGCAGGCCCGGCAGCAGCCTGGCCGAAGTGCAGGCCGCCGCGCGCGCCGCGCACATCGACGCCTTTATTGCCAGCACGCCTGCGGGCTACGACACCATGGTGGGCGAGCGCGGGCTCAAGCTCTCGGGCGGCGAAAAGCAGCGCGTGGCCATTGCGCGCACCTTGCTCAAAAACCCGCCCATCCTGATTTTTGACGAAGCCACCAGCGCCCTGGACTCCGCCAACGAACGCGCCATCCAGGCCGAGCTCGCCCGCGTGGCGCAGAACAAAACCACGCTGGTGATCGCGCACCGCCTGTCCACCGTGGTGGACGCACACATGATTTTGGTGATGGACGCCGGGCGCATCATCGAGCGCGGCAGCCATGCCGAACTGCTGCAAGCCCAGGGCCGCTACGCCCAGATGTGGGCCTTGCAGCAAAGCGGCGAGTAGCTGGCCCAGCAAAGGACGAGGCCATCGCTACATCGCAAAGCACCATGAACTACCTGCTTGACCAGCTGGACCAGAGTGGCGGCGTTTGCAGCGCGCGCAAGATGTTTGGCGAATACTGCCTTTACTACCACGGCCGCCCGGTGGGCCTGGTGTGCAATGAACAGCTCTATCTGAAAGACACCGAGCCCGGCCGCGCGCTGATGACGCACCCCGCAGAAGGCGCACCTTTTCCCGGAGCCCGGCCGCACCTGCTGCTCTGCGCCGACGACTGGGATGACCACCACTGGCTACACCAAATCGTGCGCGCCACGCTGGATGCACTGCCCCCACCCAAGCCCAAGGCGCCCAAAAGGCCCGCAACAAAACTGCGCTGAATCACGCCCAGATCTCGCCATTTGAACGGGGCCTAAACCGATGCTTAAAGGTGCGCGCGCAGGCCTCGCAGACTGCCGCCCGCCAGCGGCCATAATTTGACCGATGGAAACCAAATGGCTCGAAGACTTTGTCTCGCTCGCTGAAACCCGGAGTTTCAGCCGCTCCGCCCAACTGCGCCACGTCACCCAGCCGGCGTTTTCGCGCCGCATCCAGTCGCTCGAAGCCTGGGCCGGGGTGGACTTGGTGGACCGCAGCTCCTACCCCACACGCCTGACAGCTGCGGGTGCCACGCTCTATGAGCAGGCGCTTGAAGTGCTGCAAGCCCTGCAAACCACGCGCGCCATGCTGCGCGGCCACACCGCGCCGGGTCAGGACGTGGTGGAATTTGCCGTGCCGCACACGCTGGCCTTTACCTTCTTTCCGGCTTGGGTCTCGGGCTTGCGGGAGCACTTCGGGCCGATTAAAAGCCGCCTGATTGCGCTCAATGTGCACGATGCCGTGACCCGCCTGGTCGAAGGCAATTGCGACGTGCTCATCGCCTACCACCACCCCTCGCAGCCCTACCAATTGGGCGCTGACCGTTTTGACATGGTCAGCCTGGGCCAGGAAGTGCTCGCGCCCTACGCCAAGCCTGATGCCCATGGCGCGCCGCTGTTCCGGCTGCCCGGCAAACCGGGCCAGCCGCTGCCCTACCTGGCGTATGCCGAAGGCGCTTACCTGGGGCAGATGGTGGACTTGATCCTGAAGGGCGCGCCTGCGGCCATCCACCTCGACCGTGTCTATGAGACTGACATGGCCGAGGGTCTCAAGGCCATGGCGCTCGAAGGCCATGGCGTGGCCTTTTTGCCGCATAGCGCGGTACAAAACGAGCTGCTCGCGCACAAACTGGTCAGCGCCCTGCCGCCCGAGCTGGCCACGATGCAGATCACCATGGAAGTGCGCGCCTACCGCGAGCGGCCCCATATCACCGAGCAGCACCGCCCAGGCGCCACGCCCCAGCGCGTGCCCGCCAGCGAGGCCCACCACAGTGCGCAGGCGCTGTGGGACTATTTGCGCTCCAGCCACACGACCTGAAAACGGCGTCTTGCGGTGCGCCCTCGGCGCCTGGCCCCGTTAGCGGCTGGGCAAGCTCTGGGACAATAGCCCTTGCATGGGCGCCGCTGCGCCTGAACTCTTCCTCGTGCCCCGCTTTTTCGACATTGCCCACGCTATGACCCCCACGGCCCCCACCCTGACCCTGACCCGCCCCGACGACTGGCACGTGCACCTGCGCGACGGCCAGGCGCTGACCACCGTGGTGCCGCACACCGCCGCCCAGTTTGGCCGCGCCGTGGTCATGCCCAACCTCAAGCCACCTGTGACCACCGCGCAGCAGGCCCTGGCCTACCGCGCGCGCATTCTGGCCGCCGTGCCGGCGGGCGTGGACTTTGAGCCGCTGATGACGCTGTACCTGACCGACAAGCTGCCGCCCGACGAGATCGCCCGCGCCAAAGACGCTGGTGTCGTGGCTGTCAAGCTCTATCCGGCCGGCGCCACCACCAACAGCGACGCGGGTGTGACTGATTTGCGCCACACCTATCCCACGCTCGAGGCCATGCAGCGCGCGGATATGCCGCTCTTGGTGCATGGCGAGGTGACCGATGGCGAAGTGGACTTGTTTGACCGCGAGGCGGTGTTCATTGACCGGCAGCTCATTCCGCTGCGCCGCGATTTTCCAGGCCTGAAAATCGTGTTTGAGCACATCACCACGAAAGATGCAGCGCAGTACGTGCAAAGCGCAGGTCCGCTCACCGCGGCCACCATTACCGCGCACCACCTGCTGTACAACCGCAACGCGATTTTCAAAGGCGGCATTCGCCCGCATTACTACTGCCTGCCGGTCTTGAAGCGCGAAACCCACCGGCTGGCGCTGATTGAGGCCGCCACCAGCGGCTCGCCCCAGTTCTTCTTGGGCACCGACAGCGCGCCCCACGCCGCGCACCTTAAGGAGCACGCCAGCGGCTGCGCTGGCTGCTATACCGCGCACGCCGCCATTGAGCTCTACGCCCAGGCCTTTGAGGCCGCCGGTGCGCTAGACCGGCTGGAAGGCTTTGCCAGCTTTTTTGGCCCCGACTTTTACGCTTTGCCCCGCAACGCCAGCAAAGTTACCCTGCGCCGCGAGAGTTGGACGCCACCCGAGGCCTACGCCTTTGGCGACGCGGTGCTCAAGCCCCTGGCCGGTGGCGAAGCCCTGCAGTGGCGCCTGAGCTAGACGCCATCGACTGGGCCGCGCCTTGGCTGGCGCCCTGGCGCGCCCAAGGGCAGACGCTGGCCGCACAAGCGCTGGCGGGCGCCGGCAGCGCGCAGGCGCTGAATGACCATAGCGCGCAGAGCGTCCACGGCGCGCCCGGCAACCTTGCCGGTTCGGCTTGCCCGGTGCGCTTTGTGTCCCAGCAGGCGCTGCCAGCGGGCGAGGCCTATGAGGCTTTCATCTGCCGCACGCGCCAGGTGCCCACGCGCGAGGGCTTGCACGACTTTTTCAACGGCCTGTGCTGGCTGCATTTTCCCCACACCAAAACACGGCTCAACGTGCTGCAGGCCGAGCAAATTGCGCGCAGCGGCATCCACAGCGTGCGCGGTCCGGCGCGCGACGGCATTACCGTGTTTGACGAAAACGCCGCCTTTTTGCAAGCGCCCGATGCCCTGTGGGACGCGCTGGTGGCCAAGGACTGGACGCAC
This sequence comes from Comamonas sp. lk, assembly GCA_945898115.1. GTDB lineage: Bacteria > Pseudomonadota > Gammaproteobacteria > Burkholderiales > Burkholderiaceae_C > Allorhodoferax. The sequence continues at coordinate 10,029 of CAMDHS010000004.1, read as the reverse complement.
CTGTTTATTACCCTGCGCCCGCTATGGGCGCAGGCACAACTGGTCTTATTTGGGCACGCGCTGCTGGAAAAGCTGGTTGTGCCGCGCAAGGGAATTACCGCCCATGTCTACCGCGTGCACGCCAGCGCACCTGGCCTAGCCGCCATGGACGCCTGGATGGCCTACGACCTGAGCGCCGCCAAGCTCGCCGCCAAACCCTTTGCCCATTTGCCAGTGCTGGGTGTGCCGGGTTGGTGGGCGGCCAACGCCGAGTCCGTTTTTTACGACGACCCTGCCGTGTTTCGCGCGCCGCGCGCGCTGGTGGAAGCGCGCTAAAAGCCGCAGTTTTCCTGGGCCCAAAAACGGGCACTTCGCTTGTGTTTGGCGGATCCGGCCCTACTATGCCCTTCAACGCCCTGCATGGATTCGGGGACTTTGACTGTTGAAGAAGGCTATTTTTATGAAACGTATCTTGTTGTTTGTGCTGACCAACGTGATGGTAGTGGTGGTGCTGGGAATGGCGGCCAGCTTTCTGGGCGTGAACCGCTACCTCACCGCCAACGGCTTGAATTTGGGCGCCTTGATGGGCTACGCGCTGATCATGGGCTTTGGCGGTGCGTTCATCTCGCTCTTGATCAGCAAGCCATTGGCCAAGTGGAGTTCGGGCGTGCGCGTGATCGAACAGCCGCAAAACGCCGACGAAGCATGGATTGTGGACACCGTGCGCAAATTTGCAGACAAGGCGCAGATCGGCATGCCCGAGGTCGGTATTTTTGAGGGCGACGCCAACGCCTTTGCCACGGGCGCGTTCAAAAACTCGGCCTTGGTGGCGGTGTCTACCGGTTTGCTGCAAGGCATGACGCGCGAAGAGGTCGAAGCCGTCATCGCCCATGAAGTCGCCCACATCGCCAATGGCGATATGGTCACCATGACGCTGATCCAGGGCGTGATGAACACCTTTGTGGTGTTTTTGAGCCGCGTGATTAGCTACGCGGTGGACAGCTTTTTGCGCAAGGGCGACGACCGCGACACCGGCCCCGGCATGGGTTACTGGATTAGCACCATCGTGCTCGACATTGTGCTTGGCTTTGCTGCGGCCATCGTGGTGGCCTGGTTTTCGCGCCACCGCGAGTTTCGGGCGGACGCGGGTGCGGCGCAGTTGATGGGGCGCAAGCAGCCCATGGTCAACGCACTGGCGCGCCTGGGCGGCCTGCACACCGGCGAGCTGCCAAAAAGCGTGGCGGCCTTTGGCATTGCTGGGGGCATAGGCCAGCTCTTTAGCACCCACCCGCCGATTGAAGAGCGCATTGCGGCTTTGCAAAATAGCTAATTCTTGGGGCTGATTGCCGCCTAAGCGAGCACCGCCTGCGTGTGGTGCTCGCTTTTTTTTGGCTATTTGCAAGCTGCGGTTTGAAATAAAGCGCAATTGGTAACCCCGTCGGCCCAGGCATTGCTCACCAAAAGCGCCAAAGAGGTGCCGCTTACGATTTTTTCAGAGTGGATTTCAAGTCGTCTTGCTGCGCTATTTTCTGCATGTTTATCTCCAATGATTTATCAAGGTTGAAACGTCAGCGCCTTCCTAAAAAGGCGCAAGTTGAGCAAAGTCAAACTAATTTAATATGACGTATGGTATAAATAAATGCCCGTTTAGGAATTTTGCCGAGTGGTTCGCGGGCGGTCTTGCTAAGCGCCTTCGCGGTGGATTAAGTCCAATAAAGGCATGAATCAATTGGGTTACAGTGCAACAACCATGCTGGCTAACCCACCTGACATACCCACTCCCCGCAGACGCGGACGTCCGGCTAAGAGCGATATTGATGCCGCTGTGGTGATCCGCGAAGCAGCCCTCAAGGCGTTTGGCCGCGCGGGTTTTCAAGGCACCAGCATTGCCGATATTGCCCGCCTGGCCGGCGTGGCCAAACCGCTGGTGCATTACCACTTCGCATCCAAAGAAGTGCTTTGGGAGGCCGCAGTGAACGGCGCGGTGGCTAACTTGATGGACGAGTTGGCGAGTTTCCGAAAAGGCTTGAACGCACTGCCAATCCAAGATTTATTGAGGCAGATTTCCAGGCAGTTGGTGGTTTTCGCGTCTCGACATCCTGCATTGGTGCACATCGTGATAGACGAGACGGCCAAAGGTGGACCGCGTGCGCAATGGATACAAACGCATTTTTTGCTGCCCAGCTATGCCGTGGCAAAAAACCTGCTAAGCGGCATTGCCCTGATGCAAGGCCCAACCGCATCGCAGCCGCCAGTGGAGCACATCGTGCCCATCGTCTTGGGGGTTATGAATTTTGCTTTCATGGAGGCAGAAGTCATCCGTAAAGCCTATGGCGTCGATGTCTATTCAGACGGCTACATAGAGCGCCACGGCGATTTGCTTTTTCAATTCATGCGTGGTCTTCTCGTCAAAACCTAGGGAAAGCCCTAGGCGGAATTTATTATGTCGATAGGCATAATAAAAATTCTTCCTAGGATTTCCGATGTCTTTGCGCCATACCAAGTCACCGTATTTGGACTCCATGCCCGTTGCACTGGCAGGCGGTCCGTGCGCACGCTTTTACAAGCCTAATGTGCCGCCACGGGGTTGCACGTGTCAGGGGCGCTCGGCCGGTGGGCGATCAGCCTTGCGAATTGTTGCCGCCGGTGAAGCAAGCGCCTCTGCTTGGCTTGTTTGAGAACCACCATGCATGACATAGCCATTATTGGATATGGCCCTGTAGGAGCTACCCTTGCCGGCCTGCTCGGCAAGCTGGGAGTCGATGTCGTGGTGTTTGATAAAAACCACGACATTTATCCCATGCCACGGGCCGTTGGATTCGACCATGATGCGATGCGGATTTTTCAGCGCGTAGGAATAAGCGAGGCGATAAAACCGTTCATTGAACCGTTTCGTGAAGAAATTTATCTCGGTGCCGATGGGCGTGTGCTTCAGCACTTCAAACATATGCCCAAGCCCTATCCTTTAACCTGGGATCCGCATTTCACATGTGATCAGCCGGGGGTTGAACGGGCGCTTCGCAACCAGATCTCCAGCATGCCCAGTGTTCAGGTCAATTTGGGCTTTGAGCTTCAGTCTTTTGAACAGCAGCTCGGGTCGGTAACACTTCATCTTCTCGATGGAAATCGGCAGTCTGAAACCTGCGAGGCCAAATACTTGGTCGGCTGTGATGGAGCGTCTAGCTCCATCAGAAGCCACCTGAATATTGACTTAGAAAACTTGGACTATGACGAGCCGTGGTTGGTCGTGGATATGAAAGTGAAGGAGGCTTTCCTGGATAAATTGCCGCTTACCAATGTCCAGTACTGCAGTCCTGCCAGACCTAGCACCATGATTTGCTGCCCGGGCAACCATCGCAGATGGGAATTCATGACACTGCCCACTGATTCGTCCGATGCTGTTATGCAGGAAGATCAGCTTTGGGCGCTTATGGCCCCTTGGATCCAGCCTGGTGAAGCCGACATATGGCGGGCTGCGTCCTACCGCTTTCACGCGTTGGTTGCTCGGGAACGGCAGCATGGGCGTGTATTCCTCGCTGGCGACAGCGCCCACCAAACGCCCCCATTTTTAGGACAGGGCATGTGCCAAGGTATTCGTGACGCGGGCAACTTGGCATGGAAGCTAGAGCATGTCGTTTCAGGTAAAGCACCAGAAAGCTTATTAAAGACCTATGAAGACGAACGCCGCCCCAACGTCGTCGCAACCACGCAATTGGCAAAGGACTGCGGGCAGATCATTTCAGAACGCAACCTTGAGAAGGCAAAAATTCGCGACGCAGAGATCTCTGCAGCCACAGCAGGCCTTGGCCGAACGATCATTCGCCAAGACCTCATCCCCCCCTTTTCGGTCGGTTTCCTCGAGTCCCCTGCACCATTGTCCGGAACGGTCTTTCCTCAGCCTCTCGTTGCAGCATTAGGCCGCACAGACATATTGTTGGATGAGCTTTTGTCGCCCTGTTTTCACATGGTCGTTTTGGCGGAATCGACGGAGGAATCTGAATTGCAGGAACTCTGCATTGCAGCCTCGAGACTGCGTGTGGAGATAGTAGTCGTGCACGAAAAAATCTTGCCGCACAACAGTAAGCACCACCAGATACTGCATGTACAAGAAACTACGCCCCTGATAAAAGAGTATCTGATGGGAAGTTCCTGCATCGGTGCCATTGTCCGCCCTGACCATTACGTCTATTGCGGCGTCGCAAATGTAAAAAACGCTTTGGGTGCCTTGGCTATTCTGGCCGTGAAGTTGCGGATTCCGGACTGATGTCCTCCAACCGTAAAAAACCAAAGCCCAAGGAGATATTTGAATGCGACTCATCAGTTACTTAGAAAAAGGTGTTTCAAGCTGGGGCGTTCTTGATGGCGCCCGCGTCATTCCAGCGAACCACCTGGCGCTGAATTTGCCGGCCACATTGGGTGAACTCATTGCCAACCAAGAGGCTTTTGGGCAACTGTCCCAATATTGGTTCCATCGGTCTTCTGAGATTGCCGGGCTCTCACTCCAAGACGTGGTGTTTCTGCCTGTCCTTCAGCGCCCGGGAAAAATTATTTGCCTGGGTGTTAATTATGTGGACCACGCCAAGGAGGGCGGAAATCAAATCGGCGAATATCCTGCCGTTTTTTTGCGATGCGCCACCTCGCTGCTGGCGCATGGTTCACCGCTTCAAGTCCCCTCAATTTCCGACAAGCTCGATTTTGAAGCGGAACTAGCAGTGGTGATTGGACGCACCACCCGGAACGTTTCGCAACACGATGCATTGGATTGCGTTTTTGGGTATTCGTGTTTTAACGATGCCAGTTTGCGTGATTACCAACGCAAAACGAGCCAGTGGACGATTGGCAAAAATTTTGATGCAACCGGTGCCTTTGGTCCTTGCTTGGTCACAAAAGATGAGTTACCCCCAGGCTGCCTGGGTTTGCATATTGAGTCGCGCTTGAATGGCAAGGTCATGCAAAGCGCAAACACGGCGGATATGGCCTTTGGCGTTGCCCACACCATTGCGTTGCTTTCACAAGCCATGACATTGGAGCCCGGCGACGTCATCGTCATGGGAACGCCGGGCGGAGTGGGTTATGCGCGCACACCACCCGTCTGGATGAAGGCGGGTGACACCATTGAGGTTGAAATCGAAGGCGTCGGCGTTTTATCTAACCCAATCACAGCATGAAAAATATCGATTTATCCAACCTATCGGACATCGCCGTCCAAAGCTTTTCCGCGCTAGAGAATGATCGCACCCGGCAGTTGGTGCAAAAACTCGTTGCCTCGCTGCATGAATATGCCAAAGACGTCCAACTGACGCATGAAGAGTGGCGCACGGCACTTTCATTCTTGCATGCATGTTCTGACATCAGCAGTGCATCACGCAGCGAGTTCTCGCTGCTGTCGGATGTGCTTGGAGTTTCAAGCCTGGTTGACCTGTTGGCTGGAAAGCCAGGCGCAACACCGGGCAGTGTTTTAGGGCCGTTCCACAGCGCAGGATCTCCCTGGTTAAGCAACCCGGTTAATTTGATAGCTGCCAATGAAGGCACGCCGGTTGTGTTTAGAGGTCGGGTTTGTGATGTTGAAGGCAATCCCTTGCCTTCTGCCAGCATCGATTACTGGCAAAACGCGAACAATGGACTGTATTGGCAGGTGGACCCGCAGCAAGCGACGGATAACTTGCGGTGTCAGCTTCAGGTAGATGCCCAAGGACGCTTCGAAATTGCCACGATTCGCCCTGTCCCTTATGAAATTCCCACCGACGGACCCGTATGGCGCGATCTGGTGCAACCAGCACACCGCAGCTCCTGGCGTGCGGCGCATGCGCATGTCATTGTGGCTGCGCCGACTTATGTCAAGCTGGTGACCGAGTTTTTCGACTCTGAGGACCCCTATCTCGAGGCAGATGCGGTGTTTGGGGTCCGAGGCCCGCTGGTGGGTACTTTCAAAACGACACAGGATCCAGAACTTTGTAGGCGCCACGGTATCGAGGGCGATACCTGTCTGGTGATGGATATTGAATTGCGATTGAGCAAGAATGAAAACGAATGACTCCATGGTCAAAGGAGCGCCTGTGACGCGCTCCGCGCGTGAACCTGTCCACCTCGGCTATACCGCGACTGAGCTTGCGACCAGCCCCTATGCCCGTTTTTTCAAGCCAGAAATGTCGGCTTTGCCTGCGCATGTGCGCGAGGCGATTGCAGTGGGCTTGCAGACCGTTGACTTACTGCCCCCGGTGGCAAGCGCACCTGAGTTGCAGACTCCAGGCTACTGGCCGGTGGAAAACGGTGTCACCATCAGCCCCGACGGCGCTTTCCGGGTCTTTGTGCGCACCGATATGCCGGGTGTGACACCTGCAATGTGGGACTGGTGGTTTGCCTGGCATGGCAGCGAAGCACAACGCTACAAACTATGGCACCCACGCGCCCACATGCACGTGGCTTGGGCCGATGGCCGCAGCGACCTGAAGCACTACGTGGGCCGCACTTCGCATGTGGTGGAGTACGTGGGCAATCAGCGGCTGAACTTGTCCATCCGTTTTGTGTCCCCGGCCAGCCTGGGTCTGAACGAAGCGCGCCTGCAGCGCGACGGCGAGGTGGCTATCTGCGCACGCGGCAGCATGGCCGGCACGCCGATGGAGACCGGCTGGCTGATCCACCATGTGCGCCCCGTGCTCGGCGGCTCTGAAATGCGCTCGCGCTTTTGGCTGGCCGGCGCCAACATCCGGCCCCGCGGCATGCCGGGTGCCGCTGGCGCGTTGATCGGCCGGCTTGCCGCTAAGTTCGCCCCGCTCACCGACAACATGGCGATGGAGTTGCTGGTGCACTGCGCCCAGGAAATGAACCATCTCGCAGCCATATTGCCAGACCTCTATGCAAGTTTCGGCCCTGGACACAAGGGCTAAGGTAATTCAAATGCAAAAAAACCTTGCGCCAGGCGCCACATTCCGCCGTGGAGAAGCTGGCTTCGAAGCAGCAGTGCTGGGCACCAGCTTTACCGTGCGCGACCCCGGGCGCCGCCCTGAGATCGTCGTGCAAGTCAATAACGCGGACGAGGTAGTTTCTGCCGTGCGACAGGCCGCCCTTGGCGAAATGCGCATCGGCATGTGTTCCGGCGGACACAGCTGGGCGCAAAACCATATCCGCGAGGGCGGCTTGATGCTGGACCTCTCGCGCCTGAAGTCGATTGAAGTCAACGCCACCAAGATGACGGCCATCATTGGCCCGGCGGTGCTTGCGGGGGAGCTGAACTTGGCCCTGGTGCCGCACAAGTTGTTCTTCCCGACGGCGCACGCATGGACGGTGGGCATGGGGGGCTTTCTACTCCAAGGCGGTTTTGGCTGGAACAGCCGCAACTTAGGCATGGGGTGCCAGAACGTCATCGGCATCGACGTGGTGCTGGCCGACGGCACGCGGGTCCACGCCAATGAAACCGAACATGCCGACCTGTACTGGGCGGCGCGCGGTGCAGGGCCGGGCTTTTTTGGCGTGGTGGTGCGTTTTCACCTGAAGCTGCACCAGCGCCCCCAATTCATTGGCATGAAGTTGCAGGTGTTTCGCATCAAGCATCTCGAAGAATTGCTGGCCTGGGCCGATCGTGTGGGGCCTTCGGTGTCGCCCAAGGCGGAATTTCAGATCGTCATGAACCCCAAGGCCGCCGTCATCAATGCACATGGCATGGAAGTGGTGTGTCCTGTGATGGCCGACAGCTGGAAAGAGGCGCGCGAGATGGTGGCCTTCATGGAGAACAGCCCGGTGCGTTCAAAAGCGAGCTTTACGCTGCCGCTGCTGCCCATGTCGCTGAATTTCATGATGAAGGCGGGCGAAAAAACCTTGTTTTTGTCCAACACCCGGTGGAACGCCGACAACATGTGGATGGACACACCCATAGGCTCGCTTCTGCCCGCAATACGCAGCATTGCAGACACCCAGCCCCCGCACCCCAGCCACGTGCTGTGGCTCAACTGGAACGGCCCCGTGCAGCGCCCCGACATGGCCTTTTCGCAGGAACACCGCACCTATCTTGCGCTGTATGGGGGTTTGGGCAAAGGCGTCGATGAATCCAAACACGTCGATTGGGCCACAGGACACATGAAAGCATTGGAGCCCTGGAGCCGCGGCATTCAATTGGCGGACGAAAACCTGGCGCGCAGGCCTGCGAAATTTGTATCGGATGCCAATATGGCCCGCCTAGACCAGGTCCGTGCCAAATACGACCCGCAGGGACGATTCCATCCTTGGATGGGACGTATATCCGCGCCAAGTAATTGAGGCTGAGCCCACAAGTCGCGTTCGTCCGACCATGGGCTTGCTGACATTTGCGGTGCGTAATGAGCCGCAGACGCAATCCATCCCAGACGCCACAGAAATCGCCACCCAAACCCGCGTATTGCATTAATTTTTAAAGGAGACTTGTTCATGAATTTATTCACTCACCGGCGATTGATTTTGCTCTCGGGCGTACTGGCATCGTTACTGATGACCACTGCGTCGCTGGCACAAAATTACGGACCACCGCAGCTTATCGTGGCGCCATCAAATTTCAAAGGCGTTCATGGTTTGGCGGTAGACAAGCAAGGGCGACTTCTGGCTGGCAGCGTGGTGGGTATGTCCATCACCCATGTAGATGTAAAAACCGGCAAAGGAACGATTTTGGTAGACGCGCCGCAAGGCCAGGCAGATGACATCGCAATCGGACCCAAAGGCGAAATGGCCTGGACTTCTTTTCTGCAAGGTGTTGTGCGTATTCGTGACAACGACAGCTCGCCGATTCGCGTCATCGCGAAAGACCTGCCCGGCATTAACTCTCTGGCCTTTGATCAGCAGAGCGGCAAGTTGTATGCATCCCAGGTTTTCTTGGGGGACGCGCTTTGGGAAATTGATGTGAGCGCTGTCTTGCCTCCCCGCTTGATCAAAAAAGACTTGGGCGGCTTTAACGGATTTGAAGTGGGTGCAGATGGTTGGATCGTCGCGCCTTTGTGGTTCAAAGGTCAAATTGTCAAACTCAATCCGGTCGATGGCGCAATGAAAATCGTCAACAGCGAATTCAAAGTTCCAGCGGCAGCCAACTATGACAGCAAAGGCAACATCTGGGCGATTGACACAAAAACCGGTGGTTTGTTCCGCATCAATGCCGCTGACGGAAAGCGCACACTGGTTGCACAACTGGAAACTGGCCTGGACAATCTGGCGCTAGACAAAAACGACAATATTTATGTCTCAAACATGGTGGACAACGGTGTGCAACTGGTCAACCCGGCCACCGGCAATGTCACACAAATCACCAAGGGTGGAATGGCGGCGCCAGGCGGCTTAAAGTTGTCTGAAGATGGCAAGACCTTGTATGTTGCCCACTTGTTTGGGCTGCGTGCGGTGGATACTGCAAGCGGCAAACTCAGCGACATCGCTCGTATGCACGGTGACCCAATCGAGTACCCGTTTGCCCTCACCTTGTCCAAGGACCACTATGTGATGTCGAGCTGGTTTACCAGCACGGTGCAATTGCTCAATCGCAAAGACAAAAGCACCAAGGCCATGGCGCACGGCCTGGCCGCCCCCATGGATGCAATAGAACTGGCCGATGGCAGAGTTCTGGTGTTGGAGTTGGCTGCTGGCGCATTGACGCAGTTAAGCGGTGCAGATTTGCATGACAAAAAGCAGGTGCTCACCGGTTTGCAGGGGCCCACACAAATGATTATGGGCAAAGATGGTGGCCTCTACATCACCGAACTCTCTGGTCGATTGATTCGCGTGGACACGGCCAACTGGAGTCAAAAAACCATTGCAGAAGGACTGGCTGCCCCGGAAGGACTGGCCCAAGCGCCGTCTGGCAAATTTATCGTGGCTGAAGCAGCCAAACGTCAGTTGACCGAGGTCGATCCAGCCAATGGCAATAAGCGGGTGATTGTTTCAGACTTGCCCATCGGCTTTGAGGCCGGCCCAGGCCTGCCACCCCCTTACTTGACTACCGGTGTGGCAGTGGCTGCCGATGGAACGGTTTATTTCAGTGCCGATCGGGATAACGGCATTTACAAGATCAAACCTAACTAATGGTTTACTGGCCTTAAA
>CAMDHS010000003.1 GCA_945898115.1 Comamonas sp. lk | reverse complement strand
TAAGACCTGCGTGGTCGGCGCTTACGTTTGATCGGCATCACACTATGGTTGAAATCGAACTCGACGGCAAGAAAGTAGAGATAGTGGAAGGCAGCAAGGTTATGCATGCCGCCGAGAAAGCCGGCACCTACATTCCCCATTTCTGTTATCACAAGAAGCTCAGCATTGCCGCCAATTGCCGCATGTGCCTGGTGGACATTGAAAAAGCCCCCAAGCCCATGCCCGCCTGCGCCACGCCGGTCACGCAAGGCATGGTTGTGCGCACCAAGACCGACAAGGCCATTAAAGCCCAGCAGTCGGTGATGGAGTTTTTGCTCATCAACCATCCGCTGGACTGCCCGATTTGCGACCAGGGCGGTGAATGCCAGTTGCAGGATCTGGCCGTGGGCTACGGTGCTTCCAATTCGCGTTATGCCGAAGAAAAGCGCGTGGTCGCCGTCAAGGACGTGGGCCCGCTGATCAGCATGCAGGAAATGAGCCGCTGCATCCATTGCACCCGCTGCGTGCGCTTTGGCCAGGAAGTGGCCGGCGTGATGGAGTTGGGCATGTCCAACCGGGGCGAGCATTCCGAGATTGAAACCTTTCTGGGTCAAACCATTGACTCCGAGCTCTCGGGCAACATGATCGATATTTGCCCGGTGGGCGCGCTTACCAGCAAGCCTTTCCGTTACAGCGCCCGCACCTGGGAACTGTCGCGCCGCAAATCCGTGAGCCCGCACGACTCCACTGGTGCCAACCTGATTATTCAGGTCAAAAACCAACAGGTATTGCGCGTGGTGCCCTTCGAAAACGAAGCCGTCAACGAATGCTGGATTGCCGACCGCGACCGTTTCTCGTACGAGGCGCTGAATTCCCCCGAGCGCCTGACCTCGCCCATGATCAAACATGGCGGCAAATGGGTCAATGTGGACTGGCAAACCGCGCTGGAATACGTGGCCAATGGCCTTAAGCAGATCAAGAGCAACCACGGCGCCGCGTCCATTGGCGCCTTGGTCAGCCCGCACAGCACGCTCGAAGAGCTGCACCTGGCCGGCCAACTGGTGCGCGGTCTGGGCAGCGAAAACATCGATTACCGCCTGCGTAATGCCGATTTCACAGCCACCGACGGCGTGCGTTATTTGGGCGCGCCCATCGCGTCCTTGACCACTTTGCAGCGTGTGCTTGTGGTCGGTTCGAACCTGCGCAAAGACCACCCGCTGTTTGCACAACGCATTCGCCAAGCCGCCAAGGCCGGCTGCGCAGTACACGTGTTGGGTGCTGGTGCAAACGATTGGGCGATTGCCCTGAAGCAAGAAATCCAGGCCGCGCCTGCCGAATGGCTGGCGCAACTGCAAGGCATCGCCGCCGCCGTGGCCGAACTGGCCCAAGTGGCCTCGCCTTGTGCGGTGGCTGCTTCGGTGCAGGCGCAGGCAATTGCCAAGTCTTTGGTGGGTGGCGAGCGCAAAGCGATTTTGCTGGGCAACGCCGCAGCGCACCACGGCCAGGCTTCGGCCCTGCTGGCGGTGGCCAACTGGATTGCAAAACACACGGGCGCTACCGTGGGCTACCTGACCGAAGCCGCTAACACGGTGGGTGCGCAGTTTGTCCATGCCACGCCAGGTGCCGATGGTTTGCACGCCGGCCAGATGCTGGGCGGCGCGCTCAAGGCGGTGCTCTTGCTCAATACCGAACCCGAATTTGACAGCGCACCCGGCGCAGCGGCCGTGGCTACCTTGGCGAAAGCCGAAATGGTGGTCAGCCTGAGCCCCTTCAAAGCCAATATGGCTTGTGCGGACGTGCTCTTGCCGATTGCGCCATTTAGCGAAACCTCTGGCACCTTTGTCAATGCTGAAGGCCGCGTGCAAGGCTTCCACGCCGTGGTCAAGCCGCAAGGCGAGGCGCGTCCCGCCTGGAAGGTGCTGCGCGTGCTGGGCAATATGATGAAGGTCGAGGGCTTTGATTTTGACTCTTCGCAAGACGTGCTCAAGGCGATATTCGCCGGTGCCGCGCCTGAGTTTTTGCCCGCCGAGCGCTTGGGTAACGCCTGCAGCGCGCCGTTTGTCGGCGCCTATGACGGCGCCGAGCCTTGCGTCGCACGCATTTATCAGCTCGATTCACTGGTGCGCCGCGCCAGCAGCTTGCAGATGACGGCTGACGCCCGCGTGGCGCCGGTGGTGGCAAGCGAAGGAGCATTGGCATGATCGACGCGATTTACAACGGCGGACTGCAGTTGTCTGCAGCAGCCTGGTGGACGGTTGTCGCCTGGCCGGTGGTTTGGACCCTGCTCAAGATCGTGGCCGTGGTGCTTCCGCTCATGGGCGCAGTGGCCTATCTCACGCTGTGGGAGCGCAAGTTTTTGGGCTGGATGCAGGTGCGCTTGGGGCCCAACCGCGTGGGCCCCTGGGGTTTGCTGCAGCCTATTGCTGACGCGCTCAAATTGCTGACGAAAGAAATTTTGGTGCCCGCTGCTGCCAACAAAGGCCTGTTCTTTATCGGCCCGGTTCTGACCATCATGCCGGCACTGGCGGCTTGGGCGGTGATTCCTTTTGGGCCTGATGTGGTTTTGGCCAACGTCAACGCTGGACTTTTGTTTGTCATGGCGATTACGTCCATGGAAGTCTATGGCGTGGTGATTGCCGGTTGGGCGTCCAACTCCAAGTACGCTTTTCTGGGCGCGCTGCGCGCCTCGGCGCAGATGGTGAGCTACGAGATTTCCATGGGCTTTTGTCTGGTGGTCGTGCTCATGATTACCGGCAGCATGAACATGACTGACATCGTCATGGCGCAGTCCAAGGGCATGTTTGCGTCCCAGGGCCTGGGCGTGCTGTCTTGGAACTGGCTGCCGCTCTTGCCGATTTTTGTGGTCTATGTGATCTCTGGCATGGCCGAGACCAACCGCCATCCGTTTGACGTGGTCGAAGGCGAGGCCGAGATCGTGGCTGGGCACATGGTGGAGTATTCCGGCATGTCCTACGCCATGTTCTACCTGGCCGAATACGCCAATATGTGGCTGGTGTCTATCTTGGCGGCCATCATGTTCCTGGGTGGTTGGCTGTCGCCTTTGGCGGTGCTGGACTGGATTCCGGGCGGCATCTGGCTGGGTATCAAGACCTGCGCGGTGGTGAGCTTTTTCATCTGGGTGCGCGCCACCTTCCCCCGTTTTCGCTATGACCAGATCATGCGTCTGGGCTGGAAAGTATTTATCCCCGTCACCCTGGTGTGGCTGGTGGTTGTTGGGCTCTGGATGCAGACGCCTTTGAGTATCTGGAAGTAAGAGACGCACATGGCTTCACACAAATTGGCCTATAAGCCGGCGCCCTTTTCACTGCGCGATTTTCTGTACAGCTTTTTGCTGGTAGAGCTGCTCAAGGGCCTGGCCCTGACCATGCGCTACGCCTTTCGCAAAAAAGTGACGGTGCAGTTTCCTGAAGAAAAGACGCCTTTGTCCCCCCGTTTTCGGGGTCTGCACGCGCTACGCCGCTACGAAAACGGCGAAGAGCGCTGCATTGCCTGCAAGCTCTGCGAGGCGGTGTGCCCGGCCATGGCGATCACTATCGAGTCCGATGTGCGCGAGGACGGTTCGCGCCGCACCACGCGCTACGACATCGACCTGACCAAGTGCATTTTTTGCGGCTTTTGCGAAGAAAGTTGCCCGGTGGACTCGATTGTGGAAACCCATATTCTGGAATACCACGGCGAAAAGCGCGGTGACCTGTATTTCACCAAAGACATGCTGCTGGCCGTGGGCGACCGGTATGAGACCGAAATCGCTGCCGCCAAACAGGCTGACGCCAAGTACCGTTAACCGGTTGCACGAAAGATTTTGAACATGAGTGTCACAACCGGTCTTTTTTACGTTTTCTCGGCGGTCCTGCTGTTTGCCGCCTTTCGGGTGATCACGGCCCGCAACCCGGTGCATGCTGCGCTGTTTTTGGTGCTGACTTTCTTTCAGGCTGCCATGGTCTGGATGCTGCTTAAGGCCGAGTTTTTGTCCATCACCCTGGTGCTGGTGTACGTGGGGGCGGTGATGGTGCTGTTCCTGTTCGTGGTGATGATGATGGACATCAACGTAGAGAACCTTCGCGTGGGCTTCTGGAACCATTTCCCGCTGGCCGCTGCCGTGGGCGTGGTAATTGCCCTTGAGATGGCCGCTGTGCTGATGGGCGGCTTTAGGGTGGTGGAGGATCCGAACGCCGCCATGCCGGACGCGGGCGGCCTGTCCAACACCCAGCAACTGGGCAAGCTGATTTACACCGAATACCTGTATCCGCTAGAAATTGCGGCGGCAATTTTGCTGGTGGCCATGATTGCGGCCATTGCGCTGACGCTGCGCGCCCGCAAGGACAGCAAGTATGTGAGCCCCGGCGACCAGGTGCGCGTCAAGGCGGCTGATCGCATGACGGTATTGAAGATGTCGGCCAGCCAGGTAGCACCAGAACCTGTTGCTGCAACGCTGGCTGAAGAGCCTTCGCAGACGGAGAAAAAAGCATGACCCTGACCCTTGGACATTTCCTCTCGCTGGGTGCCATGTTGTTTGCGCTGTCGGTGGTCGGTATTTTTCTCAACCGCCGCAACCTGATTGTGCTGCTGATGGCCATTGAGCTGATGCTGCTGGCGGTCAACACCAACTTTGTCGCCTTTTCCCATTATTTGAACGACATGCACGGCCAGGTCTTTGTGTTCTTCATCTTGACGGTGGCCGCCGCCGAATCTGCCATTGGTTTGGCTATTCTGGTTCTGTTGTTCCGAAGCAAGTCCAGCATCAGCGTGGACGAACTCAATACGCTCAAGGGTTAAGAAAAAGATGAGTCAAACCCTTAGTGCAGCCACGCTGCTTATTGTGCCCATGGCGCCCTTGGTTGGCGCGGTGCTGGCCGGCATTTTTGGCACCCAGTTTGGTGGCAACTGGATTGGCCGCAAGGTCTCGCATTCGCTGACCATTGGTGGTGTGCTGCTGGCCTTTGTGCTGTCTGCCATGACGCTGCAAAGTGTGGTGCAAGACGGCGCACGCTTCAACGAGACGCTTTACACCTGGATGGTGGTGGGCGGCCTGAAAATGGAAATCGGCTTCATGGTTGACGGCCTTACCGCCATGATGATGTGTGTGGTCACCTTTGTCTCGCTCATGGTGCATCTGTACACCATTGGCTACATGGACGAGGACGAGGGCTATAACCGCTTTTTTGCCTATATCTCGCTGTTTACCTTCGCCATGCTGATGCTGGTGATGAGCAACAACATGCTGCAGCTGTTCTTTGGCTGGGAAGCGGTGGGTCTGGTGTCTTACCTCTTGATCGGCTTCTGGTTTAACAAGCCCAGCGCGATTTTTGCGAACATGAAGGCCTTTTTGGTCAACCGTGTGGGCGACTTTGGCTTCATTTTGGGCATTGGCCTGCTGGCGGCCTATACCGGCACGCTGAACTACACCGAAGTCTTTGGCAAGGCGTCTGAGCTGACGGCGCTGACCTTGCCCGGTACCGAATGGATGCTGGTCACCGTAATCTGCATTTGCCTGTTTATCGGCGCCATGGGCAAGTCGGCCCAGTTCCCATTGCATGTTTGGCTGCCCGATTCCATGGAAGGCCCCACGCCTATCTCTGCGCTGATCCACGCGGCCACCATGGTCACCGCTGGCATTTTTATGGTGGCGCGCATGTCGCCGCTGTTTGAGTTGTCAGATACAGCGCTGAACTTCATCTTAGTGATTGGCGCAAGTACCGCCTTGTTCATGGGCTTCTTGGGCATCATCCAAAACGACATCAAGCGCGTGGTGGCTTATTCCACCTTGTCGCAGCTCGGTTACATGACGGTGGCGCTGGGGGCTTCGGCTTATTCGGTGGCGGTGTTCCATTTGATGACGCACGCATTCTTTAAGGCACTGCTGTTTTTGGGCGCGGGCTCGGTCATCATGGGCATGCACCACAACCAGGACATCCGCTGGATGGGCGGAGTGCGCAAGTACATGCCTATTACCTGGATCACCTCGCTGCTGGGCTCCCTGGCGCTGATTGGCACCCCGTTTTTCTCGGGCTTCTATTCCAAGGACAGCATCATCGAGGCCGTGGCTGAGAGCCACTTGCCTGCCGCCGGTTTCGCCCACTTTGCGGTGCTCGCCGGTGTGTTTGTGACGGCCTTCTATTCTTTCCGCATGTACTTTTTGGTCTTCCACGGCAAAGAACGCTACGACCAGAACCCCGATGCGCACCATGACAACCATCACGACGCACATGATGCGCATGGCCACCATGAGGCAGCCCACGCGCCGCACGAGTCGCCCTGGGTGGTGTGGGTGCCGCTGGTTTTGCTGGCTATTCCTTCCGTGGTGATCGGTTTCATGACGATTGAGCCCATGCTCTTTGGAGAGTTCTTTAAAGACGCAATTTTGATTAACGCAGACAAGCACCCTGCGATGCTTGAGTTGGGCGAAGCGTTCCACGGCCCCGTGGCCATGGCGATCCACGCCTTGACGACCGCGCCGTTCTGGCTGGCCTTGGGTGGCGTGGTAACGGCTTGGTATATGTACCTCATCAACCCAGCAGTGCCTGCGGCCTTTGCCCGTGTGCTGCGTCCGCTGGTGGTCTTGTTGGAAAACAAATACTTCCTGGACTGGTTCAACGAAAACATCCTCGCCCGTGGCACGCGCCTCTTGGGAACCGGCCTGTGGAAGGGCGGCGACCGCATGCTGATCGACGGCCTTTTGGTCAACGGCTCTTGGAAGCTGATCGGATGGATTTCTGGACGCGTGCGCCAACTGCAGTCGGGTTATCTGTACCACTATGCGCTGGTCATGATCCTGGGTATTTTTGTGCTGATGACGTATTTCGTTTGGCTCAATAAGTAAGGAATAAGAAAAATGGGATTGTTGAGCCTTGCTATTTGGATGCCGATTGCCTTTGGCGTCCTCCTGCTCGCCCTGGGGCGTGATGACCAGGTCCGGGCTGTGCGCTGGTTTGCCTTGGTGGGTGCGGTTGCCAGCTTTTTGGTGA
This sequence comes from Comamonas sp. lk, assembly GCA_945898115.1. Lineage (GTDB taxonomy): Bacteria > Pseudomonadota > Gammaproteobacteria > Burkholderiales > Burkholderiaceae_C > Allorhodoferax. The sequence goes on along the minus strand of CAMDHS010000003.1, from coordinate 35,434 downwards.
CTTTGCCGCTGTACGCCGGCTTTCAGCTCGGTACGGCGGATATGCAATTCGTTGAAAACACTTCGTGGATTCAGCGTTTCAATGTCAACTACCACCTCGGCGTGGACGGCATCTCGCTCTGGTTTGTGCTGCTCACCGCGTTTATCAACGTGGTGGTGGTGATTGCGGGCTGGGAGGTGATTACCCGCAAGGTCAACCAGTACATGGCGGCCTTTTTGATTCTTTCGGGCCTGATGATTGGCGTGTTCAGTGCGCTGGATGGCCTGCTGTTTTACGTGTTCTTCGAGGCCACGCTGATACCGATGTACCTGATCATCGGTATCTGGGGCGGTCCGAACAAGATCTATGCGGCCTTCAAGTTCTTTTTGTACACCTTGCTTGGCTCGCTGCTGACGTTGGTGGCCCTGATTTATCTGTACATCCAGTCGGGCGGCAGTTTTGACATTGCCTCTTGGCACGCCTTGCCCTTAAGCCGGGCTGAGCAAACCGGGCTGTTCTTTGCCTTCTTTGCAGCCTTTGCCGTCAAGGTGCCGATGTGGCCGGTCCACACCTGGCTTCCCGACGTGCACGTGGAAGCGCCCACCGGCGGCTCTGCGGTGCTGGCGGCCATCATGCTCAAGCTCGGTGCTTACGGTTTCCTGCGCTTCTCGCTGCCGATTGCACCTGATGCGGCGCACGAGTGGGCCTGGCTGATGATTACCTTGTCGTTGATTGCCGTGGTCTATGTCGGTCTGGTGGCGCTGGTGCAGCAGGACATGAAAAAGCTGGTGGCTTATTCATCGGTAGCGCACATGGGTTTTGTCACCCTGGGCTTTTTCATCTTTATTGACCTGGGTGTTGCGGGCGGTGTGGTGCAAATGATTGCCCACGGCTTTGTGTCGGCGGCCATGTTCTTGTCGATTGGCGTGCTGTATGACCGCGTGCATTCCCGCGAGATTGCAAGCTACGGCGGCGTGGTCAACACCATGCCCAAGTTCGCGGCTTTTTCGCTCTTGTTTGCCATGGCCAATTGCGGCTTGCCGGGCACGGCTGGTTTTGTGGGTGAGTGGATGGTGATTTTGGCGGCAGTTAAATACAACTTCTGGATCGGTTTTGCCGCTGCCAGCGCGCTGATTTTTGGCGCGGCTTACACGCTGTGGATGTTCAAGCGCGTGTACCTGGGGCCGGTGGCCAACGACCATGTTCGAGACCTCAAAGACATCAATGCGCGCGAGTTCCTGATGCTCAGCTTGTTGGCCGTGGCCGTGCTCTATATGGGTGTGAATCCCAAACCTTTCACCGATGTGATGGACGCATCGGTTACCGAATTGCTGAGGCACGTTGCAGTGTCCAAGCTCAATTGATGCCTGCTGACTTGAGAAACGAAAAATGATAGACCAGATCAGTTGGATTGCGGTATTTCCCGAGGCGTTGCTCTTGGTGATGGCCTGCGTCATCGCCTTGGTTGATTTGCGCCCCCAAAGCCCCTTGCGCAGCCTGACCTTTACTTTCACCATGGCCACCCTGGCTGTGGTGGCGGCACTCGAAGGCTTTTACGCCAGCACGGGCCTCACCCTCTACGGCTTTGGCAATATGGTGGTAGCTGACACCATGGCAGGATGGCTCAAATGCTTTGCCACCGTGGCAGTAATGGTGACGCTGGTCTATGGCCGGCCGTACTCGGCTTCGCGCGACATGCTGCGTGGCGGCGAACTGTTTACCCTGGGCATGTTTGCGCTCTTGGGCATGTTCATCATGATCTCGGGTAACAACTTCCTGGTCATCTACATGGGCCTGGAATTGCTTACGCTCTCCAGCTACGCGCTGGTGGCCTTGCGCCGCGACCACGCCAGTGCCATTGAGGCCGCCATGAAGTACTTTGTGCTGGGTGCCATGGCCTCGGGCTTCTTGCTCTATGGCATGTCCATGATGTATGGCGCCACCGGTTCGCTCGATATCAACGCCGTGTTCAAGGCGATTGTTTCAGGCCAGGTGCGCCACCAAGTACTGGTGTTTGGCCTCGTCTTTGTCGTGGCTGGTCTGGCTTTCAAGCTGGGCGTGGTGCCTTTCCACATGTGGATTCCCGACGTGTACCAAGGCGCGCCGACCGCCATTACCTTGATGATTGGCGGCGCGCCCAAGTTGGCGGCTTTTGCCATCACCATGCGTTTGCTGGTCGAAGGCATGTTGCCCCTGGCCATTGACTGGCAGCAAATGCTGATGGTGCTGTCGATTGCATCGCTGTTCTTGGGCAATCTGGCGGCTATCGCGCAGACCAACCTTAAGCGCATGCTGGCGTTTTCTACGATTTCGCAAATGGGCTTTGTGCTCATTGGCCTGATGTCGGGCGTGGTCAATGGCAACACCATCTCTGCCGCCAACGCCTACAGCTCGGCCATGTTCTACGTCATCACCTATGTATTGACCACGCTGGCGGCCTTTGGCGTGATCATGCTGCTGGCGCGTGAGGGTTTTGAGAGCGAAGAAATCTCTGACTTCGCTGGCCTGAACCAGCGCAGCCCGCTGTATGCCGGCGTCATGGCGGCTTGCATGTTTTCTATGGCGGGCATTCCGCCGATGGTCGGCTTTTACGCCAAGCTGTCGGTCTTGCAGGCGCTGATTGCATCGGGCGAGTCGCTGTACCTGGGCGTAGCGATTTTTGCGGTGATGATGTCGCTGGTGGGTGCTTTCTACTACCTGCGCGTGGTCAAGGTCATGTACTTTGACGAGCCCATTACCGCCGGACCGGTGTTTGCCGGCAATGGCGTGCGTCTGGTTCTGGCCATCAATGGCGCGCTGGTGCTGGTGCTGGGCATCTTCCCGGCCGGTTTAATGGGCTTGTCAGCGCAGTCCATTTTGCAGATGCTGGGCACTTGATCCGCGCCCCCGAAGCTGTCACGGACCGCCCCATGGGCTCCACCAAGCCCCCAGCGGCGCCGAGCAAGGCCACGCTGCCCGATGTCCATTTGCGTGAAACCCGCCATAGCGGTCAAGAGCTGTTCAGAGGCAAATTCCTGCACGCCTTTCGCGATCAGGTGGTCTTGCCCGATGGCCAAATGGCCAGCCGCGAATATGTGGTTCACCCCGGCGCGGTCATGGTCATTCCCATGGATACTGATGCCGACGGACAGGTTCGTCTGGTGCTGGAGCGCCAGTTTCGCTACCCCGTAGGCCAGGTGATGGTGGAGTTTCCGGCCGGCAAGCTCGACGCCGGTGAAAGCGTGCTGGCCTGCGCCCAGCGCGAGCTGCAAGAAGAAACTGGTTACCGCGCCACCGCGTGGGCCCGCGCCGGTGTGATGCACCCGGTCATTTCCTATTCCACCGAATTCATTGAAGTCTGGTTTGCACGCGGCCTGATTGCTGGCGAACGTGCGCTGGATGCAGGCGAATTTTTGGACGTGTTTACCTCCAGCCCGCAAGAGCTGTTGCAGTGGTGCTTTGACGGCACCGTGACCGACGCCAAAACCCTGGCCGGCGCCTTGTGGCTGCAAAACGTGCTCTCTGGCGCGTGGAAGCTGGACTGGCAGACACCAGCATGAAAGTTCTTGATCTGCAATGCGCCCAAGGCCACGGCTTTGAAGGCTGGTTTGCCTCGGAAGAAGATTTTGTGGCGCAAAAGGCGCGTTCGTTGGTGTGTTGCCCGCTGTGCGGCGATGCTGATGTGCTGAAGAAACTCAGTGCGCCGCGCCTGAACCTTTCGTCTAACCGCAGTACGCAAAGCCAGGAAGAGTCCCCAAGCACGGCGGTGGCGCTGGCCAAGCCCCAATCCGCCGAACAGATGGCCGCCTGGCTGGAGTTGTCGCGCAAGCTGGTCGCCAACACCACCGACGTGGGTGACCGCTTTGCCGAAGAGGCCCGCAAAATCCACTACGGCGAGGTGCCCGAACATGCCATTCGCGGCCAGGCCACCTTGAAGGAAACCCGCGAACTGATAGACGAAGGCATTGGGGTCATGCCCCTCTTGCTTCCAGAGATCAGCAAGGAGCGTTTGCAGTAACGCTCCTTGCGCTGGTTTAAAAGCGGTGCGTGTACATCAGTTGCAGGTTGGTTTGCTCATGCGAGATGGCAATACCTGAAGCGTTGGTCACGGTGGACGCCGGTGCCAACGTGACCGCCGCATTGAATTCCCCCGTGTCCGACACCTTATAACCCAGGCCCAGCGTCATGTGGTTTTTAACCGTGGCGGGAAACAAGGGATTGACCAAAGACTCAGGTATCGGGTTGTCCGCCAGGTTCAGGCCTGCACGCAGGGTGACTTGTTCGTTGGCCTTCCAGGCCATGCCCAGGTTCAGCACGGTTTGGTCTTTCCAGTTTTGCGGCATGGCAAAGCTGACCGACCCGGTGTAACCGGTGCTGTCAAAGCGCATATTCAGACTTTTCATGGCGTCGGCCCAGCCAATCGACTTGATGTCCGCTGCCAACAGCAGTGCGGGCTGCACCTGCCAGCTCGCACCCAAGGCCAATACCGAAGGCATTTGGAAGTTGACGATGGTGATGCTGCCGCTGTCGGCAAAAGTCTGGGCGCCGCCGCCCGGATTTGCCGTCATGCTGGCCGAACTTGACTCGGTTTTCATGTCGTCAAGCTTGGATTTGAAGCGGTAGGAGCCGCCCACGGTCATGCCCTTGCCTACTTTCAGGGTTGCGCCAATCTTGCTGCCAAAGCCTTTTGCCTTGGCCGCGCCGCTGAACTTGCTGTCGTCCGAAAAGTTGATACGCGCCCAAGTAGCGGTGTTCAAAGCGCCCCCTGTGATCGCGCCGCCCAGCATGCCAGAGCTGCCGGTAACCATCGAACCCAATTGCATGGGGGACGCGGCCATCAGCAAATCCATGCTCGCCCACATGTAGTCCAGCGTTGCGCCCACTGTCAAATCGGAGCTCACTTGGTAGGCCAGCGGGAAGATGACGCTGCCCACGCCCAGCTCTGAGCGCACCGCGCTGCCCGAGCCTGCGGCCAGGAAAGAGTTGGCGTCGTATTCCGTGCCCATGCCGCCTTGGGCAAACATGCCCACGCCATAGGTGAGTTGGCCAAGGCGCGTGGTGTAGCCCAAGGCGGGCATCAGGTAAGAGGTGCCGCCGGACGGAGCGTTCATGCCGGCCATGCTGCTGGTGACTTTGGGGCCGAGCGAGCCCAGCGCCAGGTCCAGGCGTGGCGCGCCGCTGCCCAGCGCCAGGGTGGCCGGGTTTTCGGCCATGCCTGCTGTGCCGTGGTCAAAGCCTTGGGCTGCGCCGCCCATGGCGGCAGAAATGGGGCCGTAGCCTTCCATCAGCATGCCGTTGGTGGCCATGGCGGTGCCCAAGGGGCCGGTAATAGCAGCGGCTGCTGCGAGTTTGCAAATGCGCTTCAAGGTGCGTGAACTTGGCATGGTGTCTGTCTCCTTGTGTTTTTATTGGTATGCGCAAGCCGTGTTCAGAACTCGCCCTTGGCGGCGCGGTCCATCATCATGTAGATGGTTTCGCGCACTTTCCAGGCGTCTTCTTTCAGGGGCGAGGGCAGCTTGCGTCCCATCTTCACCATCATGTCCATGTTCAGCGTGTAGATCCAAAGGCCGTCATCGCGCTCAACCACGGTTAGGCGGCACGGAAGGTAGGCGCCCATGTGAGGGCTGAAGTCGACCATGGAGCGCGCTGTGTCGGGCGAGCAGTAGGAGTAGACCTTGAGGAATTTTTGTTTCTTGCCTGTGCGCGATTCCAACTCCTTGGATAGAGGGAGTTCGCCTACCGCTTTCATGTTGCGCTCGGTTGAGACCTGGGCAAACACCTGCTCGATATCGGCCACGGTAACGCCTGCTTTGACTTTGCGTTCCCACGTGGTGGCCACAGCAATGTCGCCATTGGCTTCAACCCAGCGATCCCACATCTTGCTCGCTTCTGCGCCGGCGCCGTCTTCGAGTTTGCCCAAGGTGCTGATGGTTCCGCAGCCCGTTAACAGGGTTAGTGCGAGCAGCGGCAGCCATTTCAAAGTCCGTGCAAAAGGTTTCATGCGATCTCCAGAAGGTACAGGTGAAAAAAACACAGTGTGATAAAGCTGTTAATTCTTACTTAATCATTGACTGATATGATGATCATCGCTGCAGACTTTTGGCGCGTATATCGGTATCAACCCTAAGGCCGCAGGCGGCCTTGAGGCGGAGGCTTGGCGCGGCGTGTGTGGCGCCCGTCAGAAGTGCGCGAGCGCACACCCAAGCGCACGCCGCGCCGCAGCCCCTCCGTGGCCCAGGGCAAGGCTTCGCTTAAAACTCCAGTGCATCTGCAATCGACTTCAAACCGGCCTGCGCGCAGGCCTCGTCGGCCTCACCACCGGGGCCGCCCGAGACACCGATGCCACCAAACAGGCTGCCGCCACCCTCGATCACCAAACCGCCGCCCGCTGCCAAGACACGCGCATGGCTGCGCAGTCCGCTCATGGGTTTTCCGGCCTGGGTTTCTGTGGCAAACACCGAGGTGGCCATGCGCATGCTCGCCGCAGTCCAGGCCTTGTTGGTGGCCACATCCACGGTGTGCGGGCCGGCATAGCGGTCGCGCAGCAAAACCTGGGGCAGCCCGGCCTTGTCCACCACCACCACGGTGACCTGGAAGCCCTGTTTGCGGCAGGACTGCATGGCTGCTTGGGCGGCAATCAGGGCGGTTTCGGGCGTGAGCGATTTGGTTTGAAAAACCGCCTCTTGCGCAGTGGCAGCAAGGCTGATGGCGGCAAGTGCGGTGGCGGTCAGTGCGGTTTTAAACATGGCAATCCTTGTGCTGAAAGTGAGGTGCACAAGGTAGCACACCCAAGCGTGGGCGCTTCATGCGCGCGCGCTGGCCAGGTCAATCAACCGTGATTTTGACCGTAAATCAGGCTTGCGCTGCGCCGCAAACGGGCGGTGTGGCCCGTTGCGGCAGCGCCGTACGTCTGTAAATAAATTCGCATGTTCTTATGTTTGCGGCTACCATCTGCCTCGGCCGGACGGGATTCGCGACCATTTTTTTGCTATTGACTGGAGACAAACCGTGTATAAATATTTTTGCGCTGTCGTTTTTTTGGCCCTGTCCAGCCTGGCGCAGGCCCAGGACACCAAGGTCGTCTACCACCTGAACACGGGCATCGAAAATGCGGCGGCGGCACTTAACAACATCAAGAACCACCTTGACGCAGACCCCAAGGCCAGGCTCGTGGTCGTTAGCCACGGTCCGGGCATTGATTTTTTGTTGCAGGAATCCAAGGACAGCAAGGGGCGCGAGTTCAGCGCATCGATCAGCGCCCTGACCGGGCGCGGCGTGGAGTTTCGGGCCTGCAATAACACCCTGACCTCCCGCAATATTGACCCCGCGAAATTGGCGCTAGAGGCCAAGGTGGTGCCTTCTGGTGTGGCTGAAGTCGCGCGCCTGCAGGCCAGGGAAGGCTTTGCCTACCTCAAGCCTTGACACCTTAAGCTTTGGCGCTTGAAGCGCTTTGTCCCGGCGCAGCAGGCTTGCGCATGGGGGCGCTCGCCCTGGGTCGTTGACTAGGCTGGCGCTTTACATCTGCAAGACGCCACCGTAATATCGCCATCTACTTATAAATATGCAGGTGACGCCTTGGCATCCACACAACCGTTTTCCTTGAGCCCCGCGTCTTTGCAAAGGCGCCGCTGGCTTCGCCTGGCCGCCGGGGGTGGCGCAGCGGCGCTAGGCGTGGCCGCGCTGGTGGGGCCAACCGGTTGGGCGCAGCAACTTGGTGATTTCATCGAAGGCCCGCCGGTGCGGGACATTCCGGCGCGCCAACTGTCGCCCCATGTCTGGATGGTGTTTGCGCAAGATGGTTTTCCGACTCCGCAAAACCAGGGAATGATGGCCAATGTGCTGTTTGTGGTGACTTCGGCTGGCGTGGTGGTGATTGATTCTGGCGGCTCCTTGCAGATTGGCCAGATGGCGATCCGAATGATCCGCAAGGTCACGCCGCTGCCCGTGATTGCGGTGTTTAACAGCCACTACCATGGCGACCACTGGCTGGGCAACCACGCGTTTGCGGCGCATTACGGGCCGCAGCTGCCGATTTACGCTTTGACGGGCACCCGCGAAAAAATCCAGGGCGCCGAGGGCAATTTGTGGCGCAGCCTGATGGAGCGCTGGACCAACCAGGCCACGCTGGGCACCCAGGTAGTGGCTCCCAACCAGACAGTGCACAACGGCCAGGTTCTGAATTTTGGCGATGTCAGCCTGGTCATGCACCACTACGGTACCTGCCACACGCCTTCGGACTTGTGTGTGCAAGTGGTACAAGACCGGTTGACAGCCGTGGGCGACATCGCCATGGCCAACCGCATTGCCAACCTGGATGACGGCTCTTACGAGGGCACTTTCAAGTACTACCAGGCCCTGCGCACGAGCGCCGGGGCGCAGCTCTGGGTGCCGGGCCACGGCGAGGGCTCGACCGATCTGCTGCAAACCTATGGCGAATTTATGGCGGGAATCTGGGAGCCCTGTCTCAAAGCGGTTCAGGCGGGTGCCCCGGAATCGACGGCCAAAGCGGCGGTGCTGGCCGATCGGCGCGTGGCCCGACGCGCCACCACCATGCAGGGCTTTGATGGCAACATTGGCAAATACGTCAGTCTTGCGTACTTGGAGGCAGAAAAATTAGCATTTTGAATTCCCCGCAGTACCGGTCGCTACACCCGTCGCCAAACCCAGCGGGGCAAGGCGACCAGAGCAGACGCTCCGGTACACTCCCCAGTTATACGGTCCGGTGTGTCAGTCATCGGCGTATTTTTTGATCTACCTCACTCCACGGCCACGCGCATGCCTTTGCAACCCGCATCAGAACTTGACAAGCCCGAGCACGTGTTTGACCACGCAGCCGAGCTGTTTCGGGTGTTGTCGGCCCCCATGCGCTTGAAAATCATCAGCTGCCTGTGCGAAGGCGAGCAAAACGTCAACTACCTGCTGAGCAAGATCAGCACCACCCAGCCCAATATGTCACAACATCTCAACACCTTGTACAAGGCGGGTGTGTTGGCCAAGCGGCGCGACGGTGTGCAGATTTACTACCGCATCGCCAATTCGCAAATCGTCACCGTGTGCAAGGCGGTGTGCTACCAGGTGCAGCTCGACACCGTGGACTGGGTTTCGCCCTAGTCTGCGGGTTTGTACGGTACCCGGGAGCGCCCGGACCACCGTATTATTCACAATATAAGTATCCACGGATTTTATTGTTCGAAGGCAAGGCGCGACCCATTGCGGCGCTGCGCCACACTGAGGAAGCACCCATGAAGCAAATCACCCATTGCCTGGCCGCCCTGGCCATTGCACTTGCGAGCGGCGCCGCAGCGGCGCAGACACCAGCGAACCAGGTTCGCAGCCTGGCGGCTTCTTGCTCGGCCTGCCACGGAACCCAGGGCATTGCCGAACCCGGCATGGAATCTCTGGCGGGAAAACCCAAAGACGAATTGCTCAAAAAAATGCTGGACTTTAAGACTGGCAAAAAGCCAGCCACCTTGATGCACCAGCTGTCCAAGGGCTACACCGACGAACAACTCGACCAACTCGCAGGCTACTTTGCTGCCCTCAAAAAATAAGGAGCTCCCCATGGATCGTCGTCAACTCATACAGACAGCCAGCGTCGGTGCGGCAGTTGCTTCTTCGGGCCTCTTGGGCGGTTGCGCCAGCACTGGCGGCGGCAGAGGGCCCAAGGTGGTGGTCATTGGCGGGGGCTACGGCGGCGCCACGGCGGCCAAGTACATCCGCATGTGGTCTGACTACGGAATTTCGGTCACGCTGGTAGAGCCCAACCCGACCTTTATTTCCTGCCCCATTTCCAATCTGGTGTTGGGCGGCGTCAAGACCATGGCCGACATCACCACGCCCTATGACAACCTGGGCAAGCGCCACGGCGTGCAAATGGTGCGCGACATGGTCACTTCGATTGATCCGGAAAAGCGCTTGGTGCGGCTTGCCAGCGGCGCCGAGCTGCCCTATGACCGCCTGGTGCTCTCGCCCGGCGTTGACTTCATGTGGGAAACCCTGCCCGGCATGGCCAGCACAGCCGCCAAAGACAAGGTGCTGCACGCCTGGAAGGCTGGCGCCCAAACCGTGGCCCTGCGCAAGCAGCTCGAAGCCATGCCTGATGGCGGTGTTTATGCCCTGGCCATTCCCCTGGCGCCTTACCGCTGCCCGCCCGGGCCGTATGAGCGTGTCTGCCAGATTGCCAACTATTTCAGCAAGGCCAAACCCAAGAGCAAGGTGCTGGTGCTCGATGCCAACGACGACGTGACGTCCAAGGGCCCGCTGTTCAAAAAGGCCTGGGCCGAGCGCTACAAAGGCATCGTTGAATACCGCCCCAAACACGCGGTCGCAGACGTTGACGCCCAAACCAACACGCTGAAGTTCGAGTTCAATGACGACGTGCAGGCCCAGGTGCTCAATGTCATTCCCGCGATGCGGGCTGGCGAGATCGCGGTCAAGACCGGACTGGCCACGGCCAACAAGCGCTGGTGCGATGTTGACTTTCTGACCTTTGAGTCCAAGGCGGCCAAGAATATTCACATCTTGGGTGACTCCATCCAGATCGCGCCGGCCATGCCTAAATCAGGCCACATGGCCAACCAGCACGGCAAAACCTGCGCCGCTGCCGTGGTGGCGCTGCTCACGGGCCAAGAGCCCAACAACATGCCCATCTACAACAACACCTGCTACAGCTTTGTCAGCGAGGAAGACGTGGTGCACGTGGCCAGCGTCCACCGCTACGACGCAGAAAAGAAAACCATGCTGACGGTGGCCGGTTCGGGTGGCGTATCGAGTGGTGCCAACGAGCTTGAGGGCCGCTACGCCCTGGCATGGGCGCGCAACATCTGGGCCGACACGCTGGCTTAAGGCATGGGAGCGCTCAGAAAAACGTGGCTGCTGGCGGCCTGCTTTGTGGCAGGCGCCGCTTGGGGCCAGGCCGATGAGGCACGGGCCAAAAAGATCGTCGCCGGGGTGTGTTTTTTGTGCCACGGCATGGAGGGCGAATCGTCCAGCGAGGTGTTCCCGCGCTTGGCCGGCCAGCATTGGGAATACACGGCCAGGCAGCTGGACCACTTCAAATCAGGCAAACGCAAAAGCACGGCCATGGCAGACATGGCCGCCAAGCTCAAGCCGGACGAAATGGTGGCGCTGGGCAAGTATTTTGAAAAAATAGCAGTGCCCGCCGAACCCGCCAAAGACAGCGAACTTGCCGCCGTGGGCCGCTACATCTTTCACACGGGCAACAAGTACAGCGCTGTGCCTGCCTGCGCCAGTTGCCATGGCAAAGAGGGCTTGGGCACGTCGCAATTGCCGCGCTTGGCCGGGCAGTATTCCTCGTACATCGAGGGCCAGCTCAAAAGCTTTGGCAACCGCGAACGCACCAATGACAACGCCGTGATGCACGCCATCGTCAGCCGCATGACGCTCTTAGAAATGGCGGCAGTAGCCGAATACCTGAGCGGTAAATAGCGGCGCAGATCTGGCCGATTGGGGTGCCTGGGTGGCCCCGCCGCACCCCGGGCTAGGGGGCCATGGTCACCGGTGGGATATGGGCTGCGGCAGCTGGCGCGCGGCCATCGAGCAGCCGGTCGGTCAGCCCAGCGCCAGCCCACATGCCCAGCAGCGTGAGCCAAGCGGTCAGCGCAAACACCGCGCCGCCCGTCATGCCCGCGCCCACGGCGCAGCCACCGGCGAGCATGGAGCCAAAGCCCATCAACACCGCCCCGGCAATGTAGCGGCCCATGCTGTAGCCGTCCTTGAAGCCCTCGATCTTCCACTCGCGCCCCACCAAGGCGCCGAGCAAAGAGCCCAAAAACACGCCAGGCAAAAGCCCAAAATCAAACCCTACCACCGGCGAAGGCGTGGCCAATACCCGCATCAACCATTCGGCCGACGGGCCGCTGAAGGTCAGACCCTGCACCTGCACCAGCTCAAAGGTACTGGTCGACACGGCGTAGGTAAACCACCACCCTGCGGCCACCATCAGGCCCGTGCCCAGGCCGCCTACCCACTTCCAGACACTTGGGCCCGCGCGCGAGGCAAAGTACAGCGCTGCTGCCAGCCAGACCAGGCCCACGGCCAAGCCGCCGTTGTGGCCGATTCCCGTGATCGCCAACAGGTCGCGGCTAGCGCCACCGTCCACGGTCCACCACTGGGCCAAGGCGTTGCGCGCGGGTGCCAGCGCCCCCGAGAGCGAGGCCTGCGCCGCCACCGCAAACACCAGGCCCGAGAGCAGGGCGCGCAAGTTGCCGTTGGCCGACAAAATCAGCAGGCGGCTGGCGCAGCCGCGCGTCATGACCATGCCCACGCCAAACAGCAGTCCCCCCAGCAGCGCGCCGGAAATGCTGCCGCGCGCGGCGAGTTGGCGTGCAGTGCCCACGTCCAGCGCACCCGCCAAAATAAGCAGCTGCACACCCACCACCGCGCTGGAAAAAGCCAGCAACCACACCGCCAGCTTCTCGCCGGGCTGGCCACGCCAAAACTCCACCACCGCTGCGCGCAGGCAAAAGCGGGAACGCTGGGCAAAAAAGCCGAACAGCAGACCCACCAGCAAGCCGCCGCTGCCTAGCACCGCGGGCTCGCCAAAGCGCTCCAAAAGAGTGGCAAGATTCATACAACCCCATATTTAAATCAGAACTCGCTTATATTAATGCAATAGATGAACTCCAACCAAGACCTAGCGCCCCATGTTTCGCACACTCCCGTTGACGGCCTGCCCCTTCCCTTCGTCGTATCCTGACCAAGTGCCACTCCCGGAGCGCAGGCAGCTGCTGTGCGCTTTGGTGGTCGGCGCAGGCACGGTGCTGGCACCCGCGCTGGCCCGCGCTGACGTAACACCGACCTTGCCAGCGCCCCAGTCACTGGCGCAAAGTCTGGCCGCAGCCTTGGGCACGGGGCAAGCGCTGGTGGTGATGGTTAGCTTGGAGGGATGTGCTTTTTGCAAGGTCGTGCGCGGTAATTACCTGGTTCCGATGCGGCAGCGCGAGGGCCTGGCGGTGGTGCAAATCGACATGCGCAGCATCGCGCCGGTGCAGGATTTTCAGGGCGCCAACACCACCCACGACGCGCTGGTGCGCGCCTGGGGCGTGCGCCTGGCCCCTGCGGTGCTGTTCTTTGGGGCCGGTGGCGTAGAAGTTGCCGAGCGGCTGCGTGGCGCGTCTATCCCAGACTACTACGGCGCTTACCTGGATGAGCGGATTCGTACTGCGCGCGCGGCGATTCTGCGACAAGGATCATAAAAATTGGAGCGGCGCGCTTGTAAGCTTGGCGAAAATATTGCTTTTTATATTCGCAGGCGTTTATGTATTACAACGAGACAGGAGACAGACCCATGCGATGGATTTCAATTGCTGTAGTGGCCTTGGCCGCATTTGCACAACCCGCCTTTGCCAGCAAAGACCTGGCACAAAAAAACGCCTGCCTGGCTTGCCACGCCTTAGACAAGAAGGTGGTCGGGCCGGCCTTCCAAGAGGTGGCCAAAAAGTATGCCGGCCAGAAAGACGCGGAGACCACGCTCGCTGCCAGCATTAAGGCCGGCGGTTCCGGCAAATGGGGACCGGTACCCATGCCAGCGCAAGCTGCACTGAGCGAGGCTGATGCCAAGACGCTGGCCGCCTGGGTGCTGGCGGGCGCGAAATAAAGCGCCGTGCGCAAGAGAGCCGACGCGATGCAAACCGCAATCAAACAAGGGGTACGGGGTAGGCTGTTCCTGGCTTTGGTGGGCGCGCTTGCAATGGGCGTCCAATTGGTCTACGCGCAGGTGCCCAAACTCTATGAGGGCGCCGATCTGGCACAGGGTGTCCAACTCATCGCCGACCACCGCTGCGACGCCTGCCACCAAAAAAAGGTCGGAGGTGATGGAAGCGCCATTTACCGACCCGGTGAGCGCATCAGCACCTTGGGCGCCTTGCGCGGCATGGTGGAGGCCTGCAATATGCAGCTCAACCTGGGCCTGTTTCCCGAAGACGTGAACTCAGTTGCAGCGGTTTTGAACCGCGACCACTACCGCCTGAAATAGGCCAGGGGATGAGGGAATACCCGGATACCGGAGACTAGAAAGTTTTGTATATTAGCAATAACTGATATGTTAATTTAAAAGTCCTATCCGCACGCCGCAAAAATTTCGGGCGGCGGGTGCCAGTCAGTTGATGCCAGTCAGAGGAGCATGCGTAATGCAAGATGAGTACGGATCGGGGCGCTTGATCAAGGCGCCCGAAAACTTTCTTAGCCGGGGCGATGTGGCCACGGTATGGGCTGAGAGCAAGCGCGGGCGCCGCGATTTTTTGCGCAATGCCTTTGCCGCGGCCGCTGCCGGTGCGGCCGTGCCTGCGGCGCTTGCCCAAGGCAACCCCGTTCCCGTAGACGGGGGCGACCCCAACATCCTGACGCTTCCCGCGCACAGCGTGGGCCTGGGCCAGGGCGTCGCATCTGAGGGCTATGGCAAGCCTTCCAAATACGAATCCAATGTGCAGCGCCGCCAAAGCCCGGGCCTGACCCAGACCACGCAGGCCTCGGTGTCGTTTGCGCCACTGCAGTCGCTGTTTGGCATTGTTACGCCCAGTGGCCTGCATTTTGAGCGGCACCACCAGGGCTGGTGGGACATTGACCCCTCCAAGCACCGCCTGATGGTCAATGGCATGGTTAAGGCGTCCAAGGTGTTTACCGTGGACGAGATCATGCGCCTGCCTGCGGTATCTCGCTTTCACTTCATCGAGTGCGGCGCCAACACGGCGGTGGACTGGGGCAACGTGGCGGTGCCCACGGTGCAATACACCCACGGCATGGTGTCGTGCAGCGAATTTTCGGGCGTGCCGCTCATTACCTTGCTGGAATTGGCAGGGGCTGATCTGAAGAACGGAAAATTCGTGCTGGCTGAGGGCGCCGACGGCTCGTCCATGACGCGCACCATCCCCATGGAGCTGATCAAGTCAGGCGAGGTCTTTGTGGCCTATGGCCAAAACGGTGAAATGCTGCGCCCGGAGCAGGGCTACCCGCTGCGCCTGATCGTGCCCGGCGTGCAGGGTGTGAGCTGGGTCAAGTACCTGCGCCGCATTGAAGTGGGCGACCAGCCCTATGCCGCCAAAGACGAAGCCATTCACTACATTGACCTGCAGCCTGGTGGCCAACACCGCCAGTACACCGGTATTCAAGAATGCAAGAGCGTGGTGACCACGCCCTCGGGCGGGCAGGTGCTGCTGGACCAGGGCTTCTACAACATCACAGGCCTGGCCTGGTCGGGGCGCGGCAAGGTGACGCGCGTTGATGTGTCGGTGGATGGAGGGCGCAACTGGCGCACCGCGCGGCTGCAAACACCGGTGCTGACCAAGGCGCTCACGCGCTTCAATATTGACTGGGTGTGGGACGGCAAGCCCGCCATCATCCAAAGCCGTGCCATGGACGAGACCGGTTTCGTACAGCCCACCTACAAGCAGTTGCGCGATGTGCGCGGCACGCGGTCGATTTACCACAACAACGCCATTCAATCGTGGCTGGTGCAAGAGAGCGGCGAGGTGAAAAATGTTCAAATTTCCTAAGGCGCTTGTCTTGGTTCTGGCGCTGGGCGCCTCCGGCCTGGCCATGGCGCAGGCCGAAAGCGCGTACCCCGGCGTGGGGCGAAACGCCACTGCGCGAGAAGTCGCCGCCTGGGACATTGACGTGCGGCCCGACTTCAAGGGTTTGCCCGCAGGGTCGGGCTCGGTGGCTAAGGGGCAAGACGTGTGGGAAGCCAAGTGCGCCCAGTGCCATGGCTTTTTTGGCGAGTCTGGCGAAGTGTTCAGCCCCCTGGTGGGCGGCATTAGCAAGGGGGACATGGAAACCGGGCACGTGGCCAAGCTCACAGATTCGAGTTTTCCGGGGCGCACTACTTTCATGAAGGTAAGCACCCTGTCCACGATTTGGGACTACATCAACCGGGCCATGCCCTGGACCGCGCCCAAGACGCTGAGCACCGAAGAGGTTTACGCCGTCACGGCCTTCCTGCTAAACCTCAACGGCATCGTGCCAGACAACTTTACTTTGTCGGACCAAAACATCCGTGAGGTGCAGCAACGCATGCCCAACCGCAACGGTATGACCACTGCGCACAGTATGTGGCCGGGCAAGGAATTCAATGGTACGCAAAAGCCGGACACCCGCAACGTGGCCTGCATGAAAGACTGCGCGCCCGAGGCAAAACTGGCGTCTTTCCTGCCTGACTTTGCCCGCAATGCACACGGCAACTTGGCCGAGCAAAACCGCTTGGTGGGCGCCCAGCGCGGTGCCGACACCACCCAGCCTGAGCCCAAGGGCGCAGGCGCTGCGGCCAAACTGGCAGTGGCCGCACCCGCTGCGGTGGCTGCCAAAACGCCAGACGCCAAGCCCGCAGGTGGCGTGGACGGCAAGACCGCACTGGCCCTGCTCAACAAGCACAACTGCACCGCCTGCCACGGCGTGGACAAGAAAATTGTGGGCCCCGCGTTTACCGACATCGCCAAAAAGCATGCCGACAAGGCCGACTACCTGGCCAAAAAGATCAAACAAGGCGGCAGCGGCGTGTGGGGCGCGATTCCCATGCCCGCCCAGGCCTTGAGCGAAGCCGCCGCCGCCACCCTGGCCACCTGGCTGGCCAACGGTGCTGTGAAGTAGTGCCATGCCAAACCCGCAATCGACCCCGATCAACACTGTGAACTTACCGAAGGAGATAGTTATGCAAACACGTCGCGAGACACTCAAGCGCGGAGCCATCGTGGCAGGCCTGTTGGCTGCCACCGGACTCTTCCCCCAATACGCTTTTGCGTACAACAAGTCGGCTTTTGACGCCAAGAGCGTTGCCGACGTGCTCAAGGCACTGGGCGCCTCAGCGCCAGTTGAAAGCAAGGACGTGACCATCGGCGGGCCCGACATCGCGGAAAACGGCGCCGTGGTGCCCCTGACGGCATCCACCACGCTGGCCGGCGTCAAGCAGCTGCTGGTTCTGGTTGAGAAAAACCCGGCCGCACTGGTGGCCTTTTTCAATGTGACCGACAGCGTCGAGGCCAGCTTTGCCACGCGCAGCAAGATGGGCCAGTCCTCTGACGTGTACGCCGTAGCCGTGATGAACGACGGCAAAGCCTTCTTTGCCAAGAAGGAAGTCAAAGTGACTTTGGGCGGCTGCGGCGGCTAATCCCCCAGCGCCCCTCTTTAACAACGCAATTGCATTAATTTCAGGAGTACAACCATGGCAGATCCAATGCGCATTCGCGCCCAAGCAACTGGCGACAAAGCCACCGTCCGTGTGCTGATGGCCCACGAAATGGAGTCCGGTCAGCGCAAAGACTCCGCAGGCAACCTGGTGCCCGCGTGGTTTATCAGTGAGGTGAGCGCCACCCTCAACGGCAAGGTGGTGATGACCGCCGAGTGGGGCCCCGCTGTGTCCAAAAACCCGTTCCTGCAATTCACCATCAAAGGCGCCAAAGCCGGTGACAAGGTGGGAGTAAGCTGGAAAGACAGCAAAGGCGAATCCCGCTCGGACGAAGCCACCGTTTCCTAAAGCGGCGCGTGCCCACAACCCTTGCTCAACCGCTTCGAGGAGACACCATGATCCAAAAAACCGCCCTGGGAGCTGCCATGCTGTGTGCATTGGCCACCTCAGCCCTTGCGCAGAAAACCTCGGTGCAAAGCATTGAGGAATACCGCGCCATGCTCCAAGATGGCAACCCGGCGGATTTGTTTGAAGCCAAGGGTGAGGCGCTCTGGAAAGAAAGCCGTGGCCCCAAAAAAGCCACCCTGGAAAAATGTGACCTGGGCAAAGGCCCGGGCGTGGTCAAAGGGGTTTTTCTGGAGCTGCCGCGCTTCTTTGCCGATACAAATCAGGTGCAAGACCTGGAGTCGCGCCTGCTGACCTGCATGGAAACCCTGCAAGGCTTTAACGCAGCCGAGATCGCCAAGACTGCGTTTGGCAAGGGCGAGCAAAACAACATCACGGCGCTGGCGACCTGGATCGCGGCCGAGTCCAAAGGGGGCAAGTTCAATCTGCCACAAGCGCACGCCAAAGAGCGCGTGTCCTACGAAGTGGGCAAGCGCCTGTTCTTCCAGCGTGGCGGGCCGCATGATTTTTCATGCGCCTCTTGCCACGGCCAAGAAGGCACGCGCATCCGCTTGCAAGACCTGCCCATGCTGACCAAGAACCCGGGCGACGGCGTAGGCTTTGCCGCCTGGCCGGCCTACCGCGTGTCCAATGGGCAAATGTGGGGCATGCAGCAGCGATTGAATGACTGCTATCGCCAGCAGCGCTTTCCCTATCCGGGCTTCGCCAGCGAGGTCACCATTGCGCTGGGCACCTATCTGGGCGTCAACAGCGCAGGCTCGGTCTCGGTGGCGCCTGCCATCAAGCGTTAAACCCTTTGCAGAGAAACCTCATGTTCAAACCTACCAAAGTGTTTTTCCTTGCGGCGAGTGCGGCAATTGCGGTCGCAGGCTGCGCCTCTTTTCCTGACGGTGCCACCCTTGACCAGATGACTCAAAACGCGGTCAAGGTCGGGTTTCGGGACCAGGGCATCGTCAAGGTGTCGGTGCTTGATACCGACGAAACCAACCGCGCCTGCAGCGCCGCTGACGTGGCGGGCAAACCACTGGACGAAGACCTTGCCAGGGCACTGGAGGCGCAAAACCTCAAGTCCATTCGCTGGCCTGCGGACGGCAAGTTTCTGGGCGACTGGAAAGAGGGCGAAAAACTGGCCCAAAGCGGCCGGGGCCTGACCTGGACTGATGACGCCAAAACCCCCAACGGCGGCAATTGCTACAACTGCCACCAGATGGACAAAAAAGAGATCTCCTACGGCACCATCGGCCCGAGCCTGTACAACTACGGCAAGCTGCGCGGCGTGGTTGACCCAGAGAGCGAAGCCTCCAAACCCATCGTGCAATACACCTGGGGCAAGATCTGGAACAGCAAGGCTTACAACGCCTGCTCCAACATGCCACGCGCAGGCCATATGGGCATCCTGAACGAAAACCAGGTGCGCCACATCGTGGCACTGCTGCTCGACCCCAAGTCTCCCGTTAACCAATAAGCCCCACCCTGCCGCGCCGCGTGCGGGCAGGCCGGTTTGCGATTGCCAAAGCTATGAATCTATCCAAACGTGAGTTTTTCCAGGTGCTGGGTGCGGGCACCATGGCCGGCATGGGCATGGGCGCGTTTGCGGACGCAGACGCCGCCACCGCTTCCAACGGTCTGTACGACATTGCGCCCTTTGGCAATGTGTCGTTTCTGCACATGACAGACTGCCACGCGCAGCTCATGCCGGTGCATTTTCGCGAACCCAACGTCAATCTGGGAATAGGCGCCATGCGCGGCAATTTGCCCCACTTGGTGGGTGAGCATTTGTTGCGCACCGCCAAGGTACGGCCCGGCACCGCACAGGCCCACGCGCTGACGCACCTCGACTTTGAAAAAGCCGCGCGCCGCTACGGCAAAGTGGGCGGCTTTGCCCATCTGGCAACGCTGGTCAAGCGCCTCAAGGCCAGTCGCCCCGGCGCGCTGCTGCTCGATGGCGGCGACACCTGGCAGGGCTCAGGCACTTCGCTGTGGACCAATGGACAAGACATGGTGGACGCCTGCAAGCTGCTGGGCGTGGACGTGATGACCGGCCACTGGGAATTCACCTACGGCATGGAGCGGGTAAAAGAAATCATTGACAAAGACTTTGCCGGCAAGGTGGACTTTGTCGCCCAAAACGTCAAGACCAATGACTTTGGCGACCAGGTCTTCAAGCCCTATGTGATCCGTGAGATCAATGGTGTGCCCTGCGCCATCATCGGCCAGGCCTTTCCCTACACCCCGATTGCCAACCCGCGCTACATGGTGGCGGACTGGGCCTTTGGCATTCAGGACGAAAACATGCAGGCCATGGTGAACGAGGCCCGTGCCAAAGGCGCCCAGGTGGTGGTGGTGCTGTCGCACAACGGCATGGACGTGGACCTGAAAATGGCCAGCCGCGTGACCGGCATCGACGCCATCATGGGCGGCCACACCCACGACGGCATGCCCGTGGCCAGCATCGTGAGCAACAAGGCGGGCAAGACCATCGTCACCAACGCGGGCTCGAACAGCAAGTTTTTGGCTGTGCTGGACTTTGAGGTCAAGGACAAGCGTGTCAGCGACTTCCGCTACAAGCTCTTGCCCGTGTTTGCCAACATGCTGCCAGCCGACGCCGAGATGTCTGCGCTGATTACCAAGATACGCGCACCCTACGCCGCCAAACTGGCAGAAACCCTGGCCATCACCGAGGGCTCGCTCTACCGCCGTGGCAACTTCAATGGCACGGGCGACCAGCTTTTGCTGGATGCCATGATGGAAGTTCAGGGCGCAGACCTGGCGTTTTCGCCCGGCTTTCGCTGGGGCACCAGCTTGCTGCCCGGCCAGCCCATCACCCGTGAATGGCTGATGGACATGACGGCCACCACTTACTCGTATTCCACCGTGACCGAAATGACGGGCACCACCATCAAGACCATTCTTGAAGACGTGTGCGACAACCTGTTCAACCCCGACCCCTACTACCAGCAAGGCGGCGACATGGTGCGGGTGGGCGGGCTGCAATACAGCTGCAAGCCTTTAGCGGCCATGGGCCAGCGCATTGGCGATATGCGCCTGAATGGCAAAGCGCTTGAAGCCGACAAAAAGTACAAGGTGGCCGGTTGGGCGCCTGTGGCCGAAGAGGCGCGCAGCGCGGGCAACAAGCAAATCTGGGAAGTGGTGGAGCAGTGGCTCAAGGCCACCAATGGCAAAGTGGCCCAGCGCAAGCTCAACACGCCACAGTTGCTAGACGTGCTGCCCAATCCGGGTTACGTGGCCTAGGGGCGACCGCGCCGCTGGTGCACGGGGGCCATGGGTCGGTGTCAAACACCAGCGCCTTGCTGCGCGCCGGTGCTCTTGCCCAAAGGCGCCAAGGGCAGTTTGCAGTAAACCCTTCAGGGGTACAAGCCGCGCAGCTCGCGGGAGTGCAAGATGCGCGTGCAGCCCACAATAAAGGTGGCGGTGCGCAGCGTGACTTGGTTGTCGGTGGCGACTTGCCAAATGGCGGCAAAGGCTTCTTTCATGATGCGCGTCAGGCGTGCGTTGATGTCGTCCTCGCTCCAGAAAAAGCTCGAAAAATCTTGCACCCACTCAAAGTAGCTCACCGTCACGCCTCCGGCGTTGGCAATCACATCGGGTAACACCAGCACATTGCGCGCTTGCAAAATATCGTCGGCCTCTGGCGTGGTGGGGCCGTTGGCGCCTTCAATCACCATGCGCGCCTGAATGCGGTGGGCGTTGGCCGCCGTGATTTGCTGCTCTAGTGCCGCCGGAATCAGGATGTCGCAGCGCACGTCCCAAAAGGCGTCGCTGGGCAAAGCTTGGGCTTCCGTGAAGCCGGCCACGCTGCCGGTGCGCGCCACGTGGGCCAGCAGGGCGGGCACGTCCAGGCCAGTCTCTTTCATTACGGTGCCACCGTGGTCTTGCACCGCCACCACCCGGGCCCCGGCCTGGGCAAACAGTTTGGCGGCAATACCGCCTACGTTGCCAAAACCCTGCACCGCCACCCGCGCGCTTGCAATATCGAGCCCAATGTGGCGCGCCGCCTCGGCGCCCACGGTAAACACGCCGCGCCCGGTGGCCTCGCGCCGGCCCAGCGAGCCGCCCAGGTCAATCGGCTTGCCGGTCACCACGCCGGTGGACGTGGCGCCCTCGTTCATGGAATAGGTGTCCATCATCCAGGCCATGGTCTGCTCGTTGGTGTTCACGTCGGGCGCCGGAATGTCCTTGTTGGGCCCGATGATGATGCCGATTTCGCTGGTGTAGCGGCGCGTCATGCGCTCGAGTTCGCCCAGCGACAGAGTCTTGGGGTCTACCCGGATGCCGCCCTTGGCGCCGCCAAAAGGCACGTTGACCGCCGCGTTCTTGACCGACATCCAGGCCGAGAGCGCCATCACTTCAGACAGGGTCACATCTTGGTGAAAACGCACGCCGCCTTTGCCCGGGCCGCGTGAGGTGTTGTGCTGCACGCGGTAGCCCTCAAAGTGGGCCACTGTGCCGTTGTCGAGCTGGATCGGCACGTCCACGATCAGCGCGCGCTTGGGCCGCTTGAGCGTCTCGGCCCAGCGCGCCAAGGGGCCGAGGTAGGGAATAACGCGGTCTACCTGTTGCAGGTAAACGCCCCAGGGGCCCAGGTGGTCGGCTTGCAAATAGCTCGGCAGCTCGTGGGCGGTGGGTGAGTTCGGGTAGCTGGGTGCGGGGGTTTGCGGCATGTTTTTTTAGCATTGTTGTGACAATGCCCGCAATGTAGGCTTGCGCACCGTCCTTGTCCAAGGCCAAGTTAGTGGACAACTATGCGAAAAATGTATAACCCCAAGATGCCCCGTTCCAAGCGAGAGGAGGGTGCCTATTTCAGGCCAAGCGCCGTTTTAAGCCACAAACACCCGCGCCTTGCGGGGTGTCAACAGCAGGGTTTCGCCTTCCTGCAAGCCCATTTCATGGAACTGCTGGGAGGTCATTTGCGCCTCAATGATGTCGTCGCTGCCAGCGGCGGCGCGGTCCAGGGGCAGTAACTCAAGGCGTGCAATTGGCCCCACGACAATCGCGCGTTGCAACTTGGCCGGAATGCCGCCGCTTGTTGCGCCACTTGCAATATGCGGGTCGGTGGATGGGTAGCGTTGCACGTCCAGATCGTGCGGGCGCACGTAGGCAAAGGCCATGGCGTCTTGGGCGGCGCTGTGTTCTGGGGTGGCCAGGCGCACGCCGCTGTGGCTTTCGCCGATGTGCATTTGGCCTTCGTGGGCGCGGCCATGGAACAGGTTGACGTCACCCAAAAATCCGTAGACAAAGGGGCTGGCCGGGTGGTCCCACACTTCTTGGGGTGAACCCACTTGTTCGACTTTGCCGCTGTTCATCAGCACCACGCGGTCGGCTACTTCTAGCGCTTCTTCTTGGTCGTGGGTGACAAAAATGCTGGTCACGTGCAGGTCGTCATGCAGGCGGCGCAGCCAGCGGCGCAGCTCTTTGCGCACCTTGGCGTCCAGCGCGCCAAAGGGCTCGTCGAGCAGCAGCACCTGGGGTTCTACCGCCAATGCGCGGGCCAGCGCAATGCGTTGGCGCTGGCCGCCCGAGAGTTGCGCAGGGTAGCGGTCTGCCAACCAGTCGAGTTGTACTAGCCCTAAGAGCGCGTGCACTTTTTCTTTGATGACCGCGTCTGACGGTCGCGTGGCGCGCGGCTTCATGCGCAGGCCAAAGGCCACGTTGTCAAACACCGTCATGTGGCGAAACAAGGCGTAGTGCTGAAACACAAAGCCCACGTTGCGCTCGCGCACATTGAAGTCGGTGGCGTCCTCGCCGCTGAACAAAATGTTGCCTCGGTCCGCAGTTTCTAGCCCAGCGATGATGCGCAAGAGCGTCGTCTTGCCGCAGCCCGAGGGGCCCAAAAGCGCGACCAGCTCGCCCGAGCCAATGTCCAGATCGACATTGCGCAAGGCCTTGAAAGTGCCAAAGTCTTTGCTGACCTGGCGTATTGCAATACTCATGGGCTTCTCTTCAAAAAAAGGTCAGGCGCGCGCGGGCTGGGGCGCGGGCTTTGGTGCAGGTTCGGGCGGCAGGGCGGCGGCGGCTTTTTCCAGGTGCTCAAACTGCCATTCGACAAAAGACTTGATCGCGAGCGTAACCAGCGCCAAGAGCGCCAGCAGAGACGCCACCGCAAAGGCGGCCACCGACTGGTATTCGTTGTACAAAATCTCGACGTGCAGCGGCATGGTGTTGGTCTGGCCGCGAATATGGCCTGAGACCACCGACACCGCGCCAAACTCGCCCATGGCCCGAGCGTTGCACAAAATCACGCCATAGATCAGGCCCCACTTGATGTTGGGCAGGGTCACATGCCAAAAGGTCTGCCAGCCGCTGGCGCCCAGCACCTGGGCGGCCTGTTCTTCTTCGGTCCCTTGGGCTTGCATGAGCGGAATCAGCTCGCGCGCGATAAACGGAAAGGTCACAAAAATCGTGGCCAGCACGATGCCCGGCACGGCAAAAATGATCTTCACGTCATGCGCCTGCAGCCAAGGGCCAAACCAGCCGTGCGCGCCAAACATCAGCACATAAATCAGACCCGCCACCACGGGCGACACGGAAAACGGCAAGTCCACCAACGTGGTCAGAAACGCCTTGCCCCGGAACTCGTACTTGGCAATCGCCCAGGCTGCAGCGACGCCAAACACCAGGTTTAGCGGAACGGCAATGGCCGCAGTAATCAGGGTCAGGCGAATCGCGCTCCAGGCGTCGGGTTCCTGAAAGGCTTCCAAAAACGCTGGCACGCCCTTGCGCAGGGCTTCGGTAAACACGGCCGCCAGCGGCAGCAGCAAAAACAAAAAAACAAAGGCCAGGGCGACGCCTATCAGCGTCCATTTCACCCAGGCCGGTTCGGTGGTGCCCGATTGGGCGCGGCGCACGGTGCGGCTATTGCTCATGAAGACGCTCCTGCGCGTTTGCGCTGCCATGCTTGCAAGCCGTTGATCACCAGCAGCATGACAAACGAAAAGCCCAGCATCACCACCGCCACCGCCGTGGCCCCGGCATAGTCGTATTGCTCGAGCTTGCCGATGATGATCAGCGGTGTGATCTCGGACACCATGGGCATATTGCCGGCAATAAAAATGACCGAGCCATATTCACCAATGGCACGGGCAAAGGCCATGGCAAAGCCGGTGAGCAGCGCCGGGGCAATGGTGGGAAAAATCACGTGGCGAAAGGTCTGCCAGCGGCTCGCACCCAGGCAGGCGGCGGCTTCTTCGAGTTCTTTTTCGGCGTCTTCCAGCACGGGTTGCACGGTGCGCACCACAAAGGGCAGGCCGATAAAAATCAGCGCAATCACCACGCCGTTGCGGTTAAAAGCCAGGCTGATGCCATAAGGCTCCAGCAGGCTGCCAATCCAGCCATTGCTGGCCAGCAGGGCGGTGAGCGAAATGCCGGCTACCGCCGTGGGCAGGGCAAAAGGCAAGTCCACCAGCGCGTCAACCAGCTTTTTGCCCGGAAACTCGTAGCGCACCAGCACCCAGGCCAGCAGCAAACCAAACACCGCGTTGACCAGCGCCGCCAAAAACGAGGCGCCAAAAGTGAGCTGGTACGACGCCACCACGCGCGGGCTCGACACGGCGCTCACAAACTGTTCCCAGCTCAGCGTAAAGGTTTTGAAAAACAGGGCCGAGAGCGGGATCAGCACAATCACGCTCAGGTAAAACAGCGTAAACCCGAGCGTGATGTTGAAGCCGGGCAAGACCCGTTTGGGCGTGCGCTTTGCCAGCGGCCCGGACACAAGCGCAGCCTGCATTTACTTGACGGTGTACAGCTTGTCGAATTGGCCGCCGTCGTTGAAATGCACTTTTTGGGCTTCCGCAAACGAGCCGAAATAGTCTTCGGCACGGAACAGGCTGATGGGCTTGAAGGTGCTGGCGTATTTTTTCAGGATGGCGGGGTTGCTCGGGCGAATGGCGTGCTGGGCGGCGATCTCTTGGCCTTCGTCTGAATACAAAAAGTTCAGGTAGGCCTTGGCCTGCTCTGCCGTGCCTTTTTTGGCCACGGTGCGTTCCACTATCGCCACTGGGTTTTCCGCCACGATGGAGCTGCTGGGGTGAATGGCGTCTACTTTGCCTGCGCCAAATTCCTTGTCCACCGACACCACTTCAGACTCAAAGGTGATCAGCACGTCGCCAATATTGCGCTGCAAAAAGATGGTGGTGGCGTCGCGTCCGCCCTTGGCCAACACCGGCACGTTTTTGTAGAGCTTGGCCACAAAGTCAGCCGCTTGGGCGTCGGTGCCGCCCTTTTTGCGCACCTGGCCCCAGGCCGCCAAATAGGCCATGCGGCCGTTGCCACCGGTTTTGGGGTTAACCACAATCACCTGCACGCCGGGCTTGATCAGGTCGTCCCAGTCTTTGATGCCCTTTGGGTTGTTGTTGCGTACCAAAAACAGCATGGTTGAGCTGGTGGGGGCGGCGTTGTTGGGGAATTTTTTGGTCCAGTCTTTGGCTACCGCGCCGGTGCTGGCCAAAAAGTCGATGTCGGTGGTGGTGTTCATGGTCACCACATCGGCGTCCAGGCCGTCGTTCACGGCACGGGCCTGCGCGCTTGAGCCGCCGTGGGCCTGGTCAATTTTGATGTCCTTGCCCGTGGTTTTTTTGTAATTGGCAATGAAGGCGACGTTGATGTCTTTGTAAAACTCGCGCGCCACGTCGTAAGAGGCGTTGAGCAGCGTGGTTTGGGCGCTGGCGAGTTGGCTGGCGGTCAGGGCAATTGCGGCCAGGGCCAGCGTGGCTTTTTGTTTGAAGTTCATGGGGATCGATAGGCTGTGAAGGGGAGGAATAGGGTGCGAAACGCGTGCGGATCTGCCATTGTGGGTGATGTTCTTTAGATCAACAAGAAATTGTTTGTTCTTTGTTAATGCAGTAAGTGGTCTAAAGGATGAGCCCAAGGTGCCCAAGTCCCTTCGATGATTTATTTCTTGGTGTAAATCTGATCGAAGCTGGCGCCGTCAGCAAAGTGCGCTTTGTCGGATACGGGCAGCGGTAGAAGTTTTTTGCCCACAATGCCCTGGCCCTCTTCGGCATACAGGCATTCCAGGTAGGCGGTGGCCACGGCACGGGCGCCTTTTTTATCCACGTTTTGTCGACCACGGCCACAGCGGGCTCGGCCAAGATGCGCAAGGAGGGCGCCACCACGGCAAGCTTGGCTCTGAACTCTGTTTCTTTAGGACGTGAACTGCAGAGCCGCCAGGTCGGCGTATACGCCACCGCGGGCTACCAACTCGGCATGCGTGCCTTGTTCCACCAGTTGGCCGTGGTCCAGCACCACAATCAGGTCGGCCTTTTGCACCGTGGCCAGGCGGTGGGCGATCACCAGCGTGGTGCGGTTGCGCATGGCAGATTCCAGCGCCGCTTGTACCATGCGCTCGCTCTCAGCATCCAGTGCGCTGGTGGCTTCGTCGAGCAGCAGCAGGGGTGGGTTTTTCAGCATGGCGCGCGCAATGGCGATGCGCTGGCGTTGCCCGCCCGAGAGGCGGATGCCGCGCTCGCCCAAGAAGGTCTTGTAACCCTCGGGCAGCGCGGTAATGAACTCGTGCGCAAACGCGGCTTCTGCCGCCTGTTGCACTTCGGCGTCGGTGGCATCGGGGCGGCCGTAGCGGATGTTCTCAAGCGCGCTGGTAGAAAAAATCACCGCGTCTTGCGGCACGATGCCAATGCGCTGGCGCAGGTCGCCCAGTGCCAGGTCGTGGGTGGCCACGCCGTCGAGCACAATGCGCCCGGCTTGCGGGTCATAAAAGCGCAGCAGCAACTGAAACACCGTGCTTTTGCCCGCGCCGCTGGGGCCCACAATGGCCACCGTTTGGCCGGCTTGCACGTCCAGCGTGAACGCAGACAAGGCTTGCGTTGAGGGGCGTGAGGGGTAATGAAACGCCAGCGCCTCAAAGTGCACCGCGCTGCCGGCTTGCGGCAAGGGTAGGCGCACGGGCTTAAGCGGAGACGCAATGGGCGACTCGGTGTGCAGCAGTTCCATCAGGCGCTCGGTGGCGCCAGCGGCGCGCAGCAAGTCGCCATACACCTCGCCCAGCACCGCAAACGCGCTGGCCAGCAGAATCACATACACCACGGTCTGGCCCAGATCGCCCGCCGTAATGCGCCCGGCCACCACCGCTTGCGTGCCCTGGTACAAGCCCCACAAGAGCGCGGCTGAGGTGGCAATGATGATGAAGCCCACCAACACCGAGCGCGCGGCGCTGCGGCGTATTGCGGTTTCAAAGGCGTTTTCGGTAGAAGTGGTGAAACGCTGGGCTTCGCGCGCTTCGGCGGTATAGCTTTGCACTACCGGAATGGCGTTGAGCACCTCAGCCGCAATGGCGCTGGAGTCGGCAATGCGGTCTTGGCTGGCGCGCGATAGCTTGCGCACCCGCCGGCCAAACCACAGGCTCGGTATCACGATCAGCACCAGCACCAACAGCACTTGCAGCATCACCAGCGGGTTGGTCCACACCAACACCGACAGCGCGCCTGCGCCTAGCACCAGATTGCGCAAGCCCATACTCAGCGAAGACCCCACCACGGTTTGCACCAGCGTGGTGTCGGTCGACAGGCGCGAGAGCACCTCGCCAGTTTGGGTGGTCTCAAAAAACTCGGGGCTTTGATGCAAAACGTGAGCATAGACCGCGTCACGGATGTCGGCAGTGACCCGTTCACCCAGCCAGCTCACCATATAAAAGCGCAGGGCCGAAAAAACACCCAGGGCCGTAGCCACGCCAAACAGCGTAAAAAAGTGCTCGCGCATGGCCATCATCTGATCGCCCTTGTCGCCCTGCATCAGGCCGCCATCAATCAGCAAGCGCAGCGCCATTGGAAAAGCCAGCGTGGCTGTGGCCGCCATCACCAAAAACACCAGCGCTAGGCCAATGCGAGCGCCGTAGGGGCGCAGAAACGGGAGCAGGCCGGTAAGAGACTTGGGGCTTTTGGATTTGGGGCGTTCAGTGGTCATGGGCAATCAGGTGGGGCAGGCGCGGCAAAAGGCAAGCGTGATGCAGCACCCTATTGTCGTGCCTGCAAAAGGGCGGGCCGCGCCGGGGATGCCGGGGGCGCGCTGGCCTAAAGTTTCAGGGGCGCCGCGTAGCCCGTCATTTCAAGATAGCCCCGGCCCACCAGGCGCCCGCCGCTGTCAAGAAGTTCGCACAGGCCTTCCCAATAAACGGCGCCGGTGGAACTGCGGCTGTCTAGCTCTTGCGCGTCAAACACGGCGCACACCGTGTAGTTGCCCGCGGGCGTGCTTATCTGCCACTGGACCGGGTAGCTGGCCTGGGTGCGCGGGCTGCGCCACAGGCGCTCGGGTGCAAACGCGACGTCGCCGGGCTTGAAGTTCACCGCCACATCGCCCCGGCGAAACGATCCGCCGCCCCACAAGGCGCTGCCGTCTTTGTGCCGCACCCGAAACGCGGTCAGCGCACTGCCGTCTTGCAGATTGATGCCGATCCAGTCCCAGCCCACGGCCTCGGGGTGCAAGAGCGCGTCGCTCCACTCGTGGTCGAGCCAGGCACGGCTGCCCGCGTCCAGCACATGGCGCTGGCCCTTGAGGCGGATTTCGCCTTGCACTTGGAGTTGCGGCCGACTGTAGTAGTAGCTGAACTGCGCCGCATCCGGCCCTTTGCGCGAGTAGCCCTGCTGGCCTTGCAGCAGCAGGGGTTGTGATTCGGCAAAGCGCAGGTCGAACGTGAAATCCGCCGCCCGCACCTGGGCGCGCAGTGCGCCGTCGGGTGTGCGCGTGAGCGACCAGTCACGTAGCACCACGCCGGTGTCGGCCAGGCTGGCCCAAGCCGGTTCAGCCGCGTTGGTGCCATCGGGCCTGCCCGACCAGCGGGCAATGCGCTGGTCAGACCATAGCGCCTTGCCCGCCACGTCGCTCACGGCCGCGTGCGCAAACAGCAGCTGTTTGGCCGCCAGCGCCGACTCCAGCGCCTGGGTAGACGCCACCCGGCGCCGAAAAAACGTGATCTGAAACCCCAGCGCCGCCGCTTGCCCCGCCACATTGACAAAGCCGGTGGCGTACCACCACTCGGTCTGAAAGTCGGGGTGGGCACCCGCGTCGCGGGGGAATCTCAAGGGCGTGCCAGGACTTGCCGTGGCTGCGCGTGCTACGCCGGGCACCAAAGCAGCTGTGGTAGCGGCCATGCTGGTGTGTATGAGCTGGCGGCGGCTCAGGGTGGATAGAGGCATGGGGTCCTAAACAGCAGATCGGTGGGCGCTGCAGTCAATTCTTTTCGAGAAAGGACTGCGCTTCAATGAGATTTTTGGCCACGTCACGCGCAATCTCAATCGTTTCCTGAATGGTTCGCCCCTGCACGATCAGCCCTTGAACTTCGTCACTGATGGCTAGGTGCATGCCCTTGGGCAGCTTTTCAATATGCAGTTGAATCAGGTGTTTCACGGGCAGCCTCTCGGACTCAGGTTGCGATGATCGTCAGCGTGCGCTTCATAACCGCAGCCCAAGGCAGCGCGGCCGCCTTGGGCAATGGGTCGAGCTGCGTGTATGTGCCATTTCAGATCTTTCGTGAATGGTGGCTTTGACGGTGCACATCTGTGTTCGAGTGAATCGACCTGGCGCTGCCAAAACCAGCAGGTGACGTCATCAACGTGTCTACAACCGCTGACTAAATTGATGTTTGATTGACGCGCTTGCTCAACTCCTGAGCGCTTTCCGAGCGTTCGCTGTAGCGATCCACCAAATAGGGCTTCACATCGCGGGTCAGTAGTGTGAACTTTATAAGTTCTTCCATCACGTCTACCACTCGGTCGTAGTAGGCGGAGGGTTTCATACGCCCGGCCTCGTCAAATTCCAGAAATGCTTTGGCTACCGAGCTTTGATTGGGGATAGTGATCATACGCATCCAGCGCCCCAATATCCGCATCTGATTGACCGCGTTGAATGATTGCGATCCACCGCAGACCTCCATGACTGCAAGTGTTTTGCCCTGGGTCGGCCGAACTGCACCAACTGACAGTGGAATCCAATCAATCTGGCTTTTCAGAATCCCGGTCATCGCCCCATGGCGCTCGGGCGAGCACCACACCATTCCTTCGGACCAGGTGGCGAGTGTGCGCAATTCATGAACCTTGGGGTGGCTGTCAGGAGCGCCATCTGGCTGGGGCAAGTCCTTGGGATCAAATACTTTGACCTCGGCGCCCATGGCCTCCAATATTTGAGCCGCTTCCAGCGTTAATAATTTGCTGTACGAGCGCTCGCGCAAAGAGCCATAAAGCATGAGTATTTTTGGTTGATGCAGCGATGCCTGCGATGATCTGAGCAATGGCTGCTGCGGAAGATGGAAGCAACTCATCGCGACGTTGGGCAATGCTTCTGCGATCTCAGACACGCACGCCCTTCGCATTGATTACTGGCTCGCCGTCTTCCTTGCTAAACGCCCCGCTTTGAGGATTGGCAAGGATGTCTAAAACAAGCTCCGATGGACGGCATAACTTGGTACCCAGGCGGGTGACCACAATCGGCCGGTTAATGAGAATGGGATGGGCAACCATGAAGCCAAGCAAATCTTCATCCGACCATTTTGGATTTACCAAATCCAACTCCGTATAGGGAGTTCCTTTCTCGCGCAGCACGTCCCGCACTGGCACGGCCATGTCGTTGATAAGCTTTTTCAGCTTCTCTTTAGACGGTGGCACTTCTAAATACAAAACGATTTCTGGCTCAACGCCAGAGTTCTGGATCAGTGCCAAGGTGTTGCGTGAGGTTGCGCAGTTGGGGTTGTGAAATATGGTGACCATCTATGCTTTGGTATTGTTGTGATCTGAGCCAGGACTCAGCAAGTGATAGAGCGCTAAACCAAGAAAGGCCCCGATGAACTCAGCAGCCACGAAATGGAGGGCATTGCCAGGATTGATGCCAGCAAACGTGTTGCTCATCATGCGACCGAAAACCGCTGCAGGATTGGCAAACGAAGTGCTTGCCGTAAACCAGTAGGCGGCACCAATATAGCTTGCAACCATGGTTGATGCTTTACCGGCCCCAGAGCGCAAAATCACAAAAATGAGTCCTGCCGTTGCCACCGCCTCAGCCAAATACTGGCTGTAGCCCTTACGCACCTTGGTCGACCACTGCAGGATCTCCAAATCAAACATGGCATGTGCCAACCAAGCGCCTATCGCCGCTCCGAGCAGCTGGGCCGCAATATAGCCAATGAGCAACTCCCGGGGTAGCTCCCTTCGGTAAGCCATGACCATGGAAACTGCTGGGTTGAAATGGGCGCCGCTGAGGGGCGCAAATGCCTCAATCAAAACATACAGAGCGAAAACCGTGGCCAATGTGTTGGCGATCAATGCCACCCCGTTGTTCCCACTTGAGAGGTTTTCAGCCATGATGCCTGAACCGATCACCGCGCACAGAAGCGCTGCGGTACCGACACCTTCGGCAAAGTATTTACGAAAGTTGTTCACCGCTTGGCCAGGTCGCGTGCTGTATTTTCCAAAGCCATCTTGCCCAGGCTTGCCAAGGGCAAGCTGGTGAACAGGTCAAGGCGCCGTTTAATTTGATGCAGCGTTTGCTTGAATGCCTCCAATTTCACCTCATCGCTACCGAGTGTTTCCGAGGGGTCTGCATACCCCCAATGCGCTGTGGCGGGCTGTCCTGGCCAAAAGGGGCACACCTCGCCTGCAGCGTTGTCGCAAACGGTAATTACTAAGTCCATGTGAGGTGCATCCGCCAAAGCAAAAATATCCCAAGTCTTGCTGCTGAGTCCTTCAGTAGATATGCCGGCCTTCTCCAATGTCTGCAAGGCTAAGGGGTTTGGTGTTTGATTTTCTCGGGGACTGCTGCCTGCCGAATAAGCTTTGAATCGACCGTGACTCATGTGATTGAGCGCTGCCTCAGCCAAAATACTCCTGGCGGAGTTGTGGGTGCACAGAAAAAGCACGTTTAATGGTTTTGCATTGGTCATGGTGGATTCCTTTGGGGTCAACAGGATTGGCAAACAGCCTCAGGGACGACTTCGCAGGCCTGCCCTTGGCAACAGTTTTGGGAGAGGTAGGTCAATACCGCGTTCATGCGGTCGTATTGCGCTCGGTAGATCAGGTTGCGTCCATTGCGCTCTTGGGAAATCAGGTCCGCATGCATGAGTTCTTTGAGGTGAAAGGAAAGCGTATTCGCGGGCATGCCCATCATGTCAGCCAGCAGCGCGGGGGTAAGTCCTTCGCTACCCTTGACCACCAAAGCTCTAAAAATGCGGAGTCTGCTTGTCTGAGCCAATGCAGCGAGCGCATTGATGACGTGTTTATCTTCCATAGTTCGACTTTATTGGAAATGTATGACTAAATTATGGCAGAGTTGATTGCAAGCCACGCAGCGGTGGCCCCATGAGCCGATCACTTCAATCCTATGGCTGCTTTGTGGTGATGTGTTCTAGGGTCCGAACTTTCGCACTGAGCCGGGATCCGACTTTGCGCCACGTCCGTCGTTGAGGCTTCAATTCGCAATCTCAAGCTGTAAAACTTCACTTGATCAAGCAGAAACCTACGGCACCGGAGAAAGCCTGCTCGGTTGAACTACCAATCTTCCTTCACCGCCATCACCGCATCTCGCCCCGCAGCACTGCGCCCCGACACCCAGGCCGTCAGGGTACCTGCTGCCACCACCGCCAGGCCCAGGGCCAGCAGGCGTGGCCAGGGCACGGTTAGGTCCATGCTCCAGTGAAAGCTTTGCGGGTTGACCACAAACACCAACACCGCTGCCACCGCCAGGCCTAGCGCCGTGCCGGCCAGCGCACCTAGCGCAGTCCAGGCCGCGCCTTCCAAGGCCAAGAGGCGCAGCACCTGCGTGCGGGTCAGGCCCAGGTGCACCAGCAGGCCAAACTCTTTGCGCCGCGCCAGCACTTGCGCGCTAAAGCTGGCCGCCACGCCAAACAGGCCAATGCCAATGGCAACCGCCTGCAGCCAATAGGTCACGGCAAAGCTGCGATCAAAAATCTTCAACGTTAGCTGGCGAATCTGGCCCGCCGAGCCAAAGTCCAGCAAGGCGCTGGTCTGCGTGCCGCCCAGGGCGTCGGCCAGCGTACGAAGTTGGCTTGTCACTGCCGCTTCGTCTGCGCCGGGCGCGAGCCACAGCGCCAGGTCGTTGGTGCGGCGGTCGTCGCTGATCGTCCAGAAGTCCGCACTATCGATGGCGACGGTGCCAAACTGGCGGGCGTAATCGCGCCACACGCCGGCCACAAAAAACCGGGTGCGCAGCGCAGCGTCTGGCCGCGTCAGGCTTTGCAGCGCCGCACCCAGCGGCGCAAAGTCCTGGCCCAGGCGCGCGCCATACAAATCCACCATCGCTTCGCTCACATAAATACCCACGCGGCCTGTGGGCACGGGCAGCGCCTGGCCCACCAGCGGCAGGCTGGCGCTGGCGTCCAGGGCGGCGCTTGGGTTTGCGCGCAAGGGCCGCACCAGCAGCGTGACCGTGGGCTTGTCTGGCACCAAGGCCACGGCCAAGCTGCGCTGGGCCAGCAGGCGCGCCACACCGGGCAGCGTGGCGGCGTCTCGCACAAAGCGGGGGTCAAAAAAAGCGGTATCGCTGCTGCTGGCGCTGCCTGCGGTGCGCACGTACAGGGCCGCAGGCAGCACGGTATCAAGCCACTGCGTGACCGACTGGCGAAAGCTGGCCACCATCACCGTCAAAGCCACCGCCAGGCTGAGCGAAGCCACCACGCCGCTGACCGCAATGGCCGCGCCATGCGGCACCCTGCGCGCGCGCTCTACCGCCAGCAGTCGCAGGGGCTGCTGCGCTACCCAGGGCGCCACGGCGTTTAGCAGCAAAGACACCAGCCAGGGCAGGGCGCTGATGCCGCCCAGCAGCAAAAGTGCAACGCTGATGTAGGCCGCTAGCGGCACGCCGGCCACCGGCGGCAGCGTGGCCAATGCGGCAGCAGCCAGCAGCAAAAGCAGGCCCCGGCGCGCGTGGCTGTTGCCGTCCACGCTGGCGCCTAGGCCTTTAAGGGTTTGCGCTGGGGGCAGGCGCGCGGCCATGCGCGCGGGCAAAAAAGCGCCCAGCAGCGCAGCAGCCACGCCCAGCGCGCCAAACACCAGGGCGGTGCCAGCGCTCCATTGCAGCGCCGGCGTGTCGCCCGAAAAATAGCCGCCGCCCAGGTCACCGCCCAACACCTGCAGCGCCGCTACGGCCAGGCCCGTGCCCAAGGCCAGCCCCAGGGCGCTGCCCAGCAGCCCCAGCAGCAAGGCTTCAAGCAGCACCAGCGCCATGCGGTGGCTGCGCTGCAGGCCCAGCACGTCGAGCAACGCAAATTGTTGCGCCCGGCGCGTCACGCTCAAAGCCAGCACCGAAAACACCAAAAACCCGCCGGTAAACAGCGCCACCAGCGCCAGCACCGTCAGGTTGACCCGGTAAGCGCGCGACACATTGCCCATGCGCTCCAACGCGTCGCCCGGCGGTTGCAGCACCGCGCCTGCTGGCCAATCAGGCTGCGCTTGCAGCGTGCGGGCCAAGGCATCGCGGTCCACCCCGGCGCGCAGGCGCAGGTCCAAACGGCTCAACTGCCCACCCACGCCAAAAGCCGCTTGTGCAGCGGCCACGTCCATCACCACCAGCGGCGCGCCACTGGCTGCCACTGTGCCCGCCACCCGCAGGCGCCGCCATTGCATGCCGTGTTGCACGCTAATGCTTTGGCCCACCGTGGCCGCCAATGCGCTGCGTGCGCTGGCGTTTAAAAACACGGCGTCTGGCGCAAACACATCCAGCCGGTCGGCCCCGTCGTCGGGCAGGGGCAGCAGGTCGGGCGCTATTGCCGCAATTTGCAGCGCGTCCACACCCAGCACGCGCAGCGCTGTTTTGTGCGGCGCCGCCTTGGCGTCCGTTGCAGGCGAAAGCGCATAGGTATTTATCTCAAGCACCGGCGAGGCCCAGGCCACGTCCGGGTGTCGAACCAGGCGCCCGTACAGCTTCTCATCAAGCCGCGCGCCGCTGCCTGCATTTAGCGAC
>CAMDHS010000002.1 GCA_945898115.1 Comamonas sp. lk | reverse complement strand
ACCAGCGGCTACTTGCCCATGCAGTTTTTGTGCTCGGGCACCAATGTGCGCACCGACGCCTACGGCGGCGATGCTGCTTCGCGCGCCGGTTTTGCCATCGAATGCCTGCAAGCCATGGGTGCGGCCATCGGCATCGACCGGGTGGGCTTACGCATCAACCCGGGCAATACCTTTAACGACACCTCGGACGAAAACTCGGCAGCCACCCACGCCACTTTGCTGCGCCTGGCCGCCCCACTGGGCCTGGCCTATGTGCATGTGATGCGCGCCCCCCTACCCGAGATCGACGCCTTTGGCATGGCAGCGCAGGCGCTGCCCGGGCGGCTGATTTTGAACGACGGCTTTGGACCAGACACTTACGCCCCCGCACTAGAGCAGTACCCGGGCGCTGCGCTGTCTTTTGCGCGGCACTTTGTGGGCAACCCTGACCTGGTGCAGCGCCTGCACCACGGCCTGCCCTTGGCCCGTCTGGACCGCAAAACCTTGTACACACCGGGTGCTGCGGGATACACCGACTACCCCCCGGCCTGAAGCCTGGCCAGCCCCTGGCGCATACGCCACGCCGTTAGTCCCAACGGACGATGTTTAAAACACCCCGTCCACCAACAATGCAGGCTTAATCGGCCCCCTTGTGTGCAGGGCCTGGGACGTGGCCATGATGAATATTTCCGGACTCGCCTACGTGGTGACCCAATCGACCGACCTGGCCCGCTGGACAAGCTATGCCCACGAGGTGCTGGGCATGATGACCGAGACCGCGCCCGACGGCGGCCTGTACCTGCGCATGGACGAGCGCCAATTCCGCATCGCCGTGCAGCCGGGCGCGCGCGATAGCTACGTTTGCTCTGGCTGGGAAGTGGCCAACCAGGCCGCCTTTGAGCAAGCCATTGCCACCTTGGAACAACACAAAGTACCGTTTGAGCGCGGCGACGCGGCCCTGTGCGCGCTGCGCAAAGCCAATGGCTTGGTGCGTTTTAGCGACCCGTCGGGCAACTGCCACGAGGTGATTTGGGGCTTTCAGTCTGACTTTGCGCATTTCAATTCGCCAGTGGGCGTGCAGCGCTTTGTCACCGGCAACATTGGCATGGGCCACACCGTGCTGCCGGCCGAGGCTTTTGCGCAAACCCACCAGTTCGTCACCGAGGTGATGGGCTTTGGCCTGTCGGACATGTTCAACTTCAAACCCGCAGGCGACGCGGGGCCGACGCTGCCCATTTATTTTTACCACTGCGCCAACGCCCGCCACCACAGCCTGGCCATGGCCGGCTTTGCGGTGGAAAGCGGCTGCGTGCACATCATGGTCGAGGTGCCTGACGTGCCCGAAGTAGGCCGTGCGCTGGACCGCATGCTCCGCCACAAAGTCACCCAAACGGCGACCCTGGGCCAGCACAGCAATGACAAGATGATCTCTTTTTACATGCGCTGCCCCTCCAACTTTGACATCGAATTCGGTTGCGGCGGCGCGGTGCACGAATGGGAGTCGCACATTGCGCACGAGTTCACCCGTGTGAGCCTGTGGGGCCACGACTTCAGCATCGGCCAAGCGGCCCCGACCAAAGACTGATCACGCATGACCGCTAGCAACAAACTTATGCAGGCCCGCGACGTCGTGGCCACACTGCGCGACGGCATGACCATCGGCATCGGCGGCTGGGGGCCCCGGCGCAAGCCCATGGCGCTGGTGCGCGAGATATTGCGCAGCCATCTGCGCGACCTGACCATCGTGAGCTACGGCGGCGCCGATGTGGGCATGCTGTGCGCAGCGGGCAAGGTCAAAAAACTGGTGTTCGCCTTTGTGTCTTTGGACTTTATTCCGCTAGAGCCCTACTTTCGCATCGCCCGCCAAAGCGGCGCTCTGGACGTGATGGAAATTGACGAAGGCATGCTGATGCTGGGCCTGCAGGCCGCAGGCATGCGCATTCCATTTATTCCCACCCGCATTGGCCTGGGCACGGATGTGCTCCAACGCAACCCCGCCATCGCCCTGGTCGACTCGCCCTATGACGCGCGCCAATGGGTGGCCATGCCCGCCTTGGCGCTGGATGTGGCCTTGCTGCACGCCGACCGGGCCGATGCCCGGGGCGTCTGCCAAGTCAAAGGGCCAGACCTGTACATGGACGCGCTCTATGCGCGCGCCGCCGCCCAAACCTACGTCAGCTGCGACGAAGTGGTCGACAGCAGCTACTTCGCCCAAGGCGAGGAAGCGCGCTACGTGTTTTGGGAGCGTGCGCAAACCACCGGCGTGGTGCACATCCCCGGCGGCGCGCACCCCAGCTCCTGCGCGCCGCTGTACGGCTTTGACGTCGCACACTTCAAGGAATACGCCGCCAGCGCCAAAGACCCCGAAGGTTGGACTAACTATATGCAGCGCTATGTGCACTGCGACGCCGACGAGTACCTGCAGCGCGTGGGCGGCCTGCAGGCCGTGCACCAGCTGCCATTGCCGGTATTTTGAGGATCGACCCGATGCAAGAATTTACCCTGGTCGACCGTGTTATCTGCGCCGCTGCGCGCGCCTGGGCGCAGGACGGCGAAGTGCTGGCCACCGGCATCGGCATCGTGCCGCGCCTGGCTGCTTCGCTGTGCATGCGCTCGCTCAACCCCGATCTGATGATGACCGACTCCGAGGCCTGGCTGGTCAGCACACCGGTGCCGGTGGGCCCGCGCGGCAGCTATGTGCCCCAGCGCGAAACCTGGATGGGCTTTACCCGCATCTTCGACAACGTCTGGAGCGGCAAGCGCCACGCCATGGTCGGACCGACCCAAATTGACCGCTTCGGCCAGTCCAATATCTCCATGATCGGTTCGGACTACGCCAAGCCCACATCCATGATGCTGGGTGTGCGCGGCTTTCCGGGCAACTCCATCAACCACGCCAACTCGTTTTTTGTGCCCAAGCACAGCAGCAAAGTGTTTGTGGCCGGCGAAGTCGATATGGTGGCCTCGGCCGGCTACAACCCGGCCCGCATGGCGCGCGGCTGGAGCGCAGCAGACATCGACATCCGCTGGATCTTTAGCAACCTGGCCGTGCTGGACTTCAGCGGTCCGGACCACCAAATCGCCCTGCGCGCGCTGCACCCGGGCATAAGCGTCGACCAGGTGCAAGAGGCCACTGGTTTTGCGCTGCATCTGCCCCCGCAGATTGACACAACGCCAGACCCGACCCCTGCGCAAATGGAACTATTGCAGCAACTTGACCCCCACAACCTGCGCGCCAGCGCACTCGGATAGGCCTGCCCATGAACAGCACCGACCCCGGCGACCAGTTTGTCCAACGCCCCGACACCGCCCAGTACGAAACCCAGGAGCCCGTGCTCTACGAGGCCCAGGACGGCATTGCCACCCTGACCATGAACCGGCCGGACTTTCACAACGCGCAAAACTCGCAAATGACGTACGCGCTAGACGCGGGCTTTCGCCGCGCCGTGGATGACGACGAGGTCAAGGTCATCGTGCTGCGCGGCGCGGGCAAACACTTCAGCGCAGGCCACGACATCGGCACGCCGGGGCGCGACATCAACAAGCCTTTTGAGCGCCAAAGCCTGTGGTGGGACCACACCAACAAGCCCGGCGCTGAACAGCTCTTTGTGCGCGAGCAAGAGGTCTACCTGGGCATGTGCCGGCGCTGGCACGACCTGCCCAAACCCACGATTGCCATGGTGCACGGCGCCTGCATCGCCGGGGGCCTGATGCTGGCCTGGGTGTGCGACATGATTGTGGCCAGCGAAGACGCCTTCTTCCAAGACCCGGTGGTGCGCATGGGCATCCCAGGCGTGGAGTATTTCGCGCATGTGCATGAGCTCAATCCGCGCATCGCCAAAGAGTTTTTGTTTTTGGGTGAGCGCATGGCGGCAGATCGGGCCTACATGATGGGCATGGTCAACCGCGTGGTACCGCGCGAAGACCTGCAAGCCACCACCTACGACATTGCCGCACGCATCGCCAAACAGCCGCGGTTAGGGCTGGCGCTGACCAAGACCGTGATCAACCGCATCGAAGAGTTGCAAGGCCTGCGCACCTCGATGGACATCGCGTTTGGCCACCACCACTTTGCGCACGCGCACAGCCAGGTGCTCGGCGCAGGCCATCTGGGCGGTCACGACGCCAAATCCATGGTCCAGGCCAATAAAAAGGACGGCGCTGCGTGAGTACCCCCGCCGGTTTTGATACTCCTTTGTGTGCGCTGCTGGGCTGCAAGTACCCAGTCATCCAAACGGCTATGGGATGGGTGGCCGGCGCGAGTCTGGTCGCAGCCACCACCAATGCCGGAGGCTTTGGTTTTCTGGCGGGCGCCACCATCGCCGCCGACGAGGTTGAGGCCGAAATCCTGCGCGTGAAAACGCTCACCGGGGACCGCCCTTTTGGCCTGAACTTTCATATGTTCCAGCCCAATGCGCAGCAGTTGCTAGACCTGGCCGTCAAGCACAAACTGCGTGCCGTGAGCTACGGACGCGGGCCCGACAAAAAAACCATTGGCCGCTTGCGTGACGCGGGCATCGTCTGCATGCCTACGGTGGGCGCGCTCAAGCACGCACAAAAAGCTGTGGAGATGGGCGCCAACGTGATCACCGTGCAAGGTGGCGAAGGTGGCGGCCACACCGGCGCCGTACCCACCACGGTGCTGCTGCCCCAGGTGGTCGATGCCGTAGCAGTGCCGGTTGTGGCCGCTGGTGGCTTTTACGACGGGCGCGGCCTGGTAGCGGCGCTGGCCTACGGCGCCCAGGGCATTGCCATGGGTACGCGTTTTTTGATGACCAGCGACTCTGGTGTGCCCACAGTGACACTGGAACGCTACCTGCAGGCGCGCGACCCGGAAAAGATCCAAATTTCCTACCTTGTGGACGGCATGCCCCAGCGCATGATTCCCAACGAATACCTCAGCATGCTCGAGCGCGCGCCGCCCTGGCAACGCCTGGGCCTGGCGCTGCGCCTGGCTTTGCAGTGGAAGGCCCAAACCGGCATGACGCTGGCCCACGCTTTGCGCGTGCTATGGCAAGGCCTGCGCGAAGACGCCAGCAGCGCCGCCCAAACCATGATGGCCGCCAGTGCGCCCATGCTGCTGCAACGTTCCATGGTCGATGGCGCACCCGCCCAAGGCGTGATGTCTTCGGGCCAAGTGGCCGCCCTCATTGGCGAGCTGCAATCGTGCGAGCACGTCATTGCCGGCATCATGGCGCAGGCCCAGGCCCGACGCGCCGCCCTCTTCCCGGCCGCTGCGCCGCACCAACCCTAAACCCAGGCCGCCATGTCTACACCTTTTTCATCCACAGTCCATGCCGAAGGCGTGGCCGAAGTCGTCCTAGACGCGCCGCCAGTCAACGCCCTCAATAGCGCCGGGTGGTACGCCCTGGCCGCCGAGATCGAGGCGCTGGGCCGACGCGCCGACGTGCGCGTGATCGTCATCCGGGCACAGGGCCGGGGCTTTTGCGCAGGAGTGGACATCAAAGAACTAGCCGCCGACCCAAGCCTGATCGTGCATGTGAACGCGGGCAACTACGCCACTTTCAAAGCCATCCACCTCAACCCGGTGCCGGTCATTGTGGCGGTGCACGGCTTTGTGCTGGGTGGGGGTATTGGTATGTGCGGCGCCGCTGATATCGTCATCGCAGCCGACAACGCCAGCTTTGGCCTGCCCGAAGTGGACCGCGGCGCCATGGGGGGGGCGGCGCATTTGCAGCGCATGTTTGGCGTGCAAAAAACCCGCTACCTGTTTTTCACCGGCGAGATGATTGGCGCGGCCGAGGCGCTGCGCTTGGGCGCTATCGAGCGCATGGTCGCGCCCGAGCAACTGCGCGATGCCGCCATGGGCATTGCCGCAAAAATTGCCGCCAAGAGCCCGGCCATGGTCCGCATTGCCAAAGAGGCCCTTACCGGCATCGAAGACGGCAACTTAGAGGCCAAATACCGCTGGGAGCAAGGATTTACCTTGCAAGCCTATATGAGCCCCGATTCGACCGAGACCCGCACCGCCTTTGTCCAAAAGCGCGACGCCAAGTTCTGACCAGCCAAGAGACCGCCATGCAGCTCAGCTACACCCCCGAACAAAATGCGTTTCGCGCCGAAGTGCGCGCCTGGTTGCAAGCCAACGCGCCGCGCAGCCCCCTGGCGAGCTACGACACCCGTGAGGGTTTCGAGCAACACCGCCAATGGGAGGCCTGCCTGGCCCGAGGCGGCTGGAGCAGCGTCACTTGGCCCAAAGAGTTGGGCGGGCGCGGCAGCGACCTGGTCGAGTGGCTGATTTTTGAGGAAGAGTACGCCCGCGCCGACTGCCCGCTGCGCATCAACCAAAACGGTATTTTGTTGCTCGGCCCGACCTTGATGGAGTTTGGCACCACCGCCCAAAAAGAGCGCTTTTTGCCACGCATGGCCCGCTGCGACGACATGTGGGCCCAAGGCTGGAGCGAGCCCAATGCCGGCTCGG
Organism: Comamonas sp. lk; assembly: GCA_945898115.1. Taxonomy (GTDB): domain Bacteria; phylum Pseudomonadota; class Gammaproteobacteria; order Burkholderiales; family Burkholderiaceae_C; genus Allorhodoferax. The sequence continues at coordinate 36,227 of CAMDHS010000002.1, read as the reverse complement.
ACATGGCCAATATCAGCAGCCGCGCCCTGCTTAATGCCGCTGGCGACCACTATGTGCTCAACGGCCAAAAGACCTGGTCCACCCGCGCGGTGTTTGCCAACTGGTTGTTTGGCCTTTTCCGCAGCGACCCCCACTCCAGCCGCCACCATGGCCTGAGCTATCTGCTGGTGCCGCTGGACGCGCCGGGCATCACCATTCGCCCGATCCGCGCGCTCAATGGCAAAGAGGCGTTTGCCGAGGTATTTTTTGACAACGTGCAGGTGCCCATCGAGAACCGCCTGGGTAGCGAAGGCCAGGGCTGGAGCGTGGCCATGGCCACAGCCGGTTTTGAGCGCGCTTTGCTGCTGCGCTCACCCGCGCGCTACCAGCGCACTGCCGACAAACTCATCGCCCTGTACCAAAGTCACCAGGACACGCTGGCCCACGACCCCTCGATCCGCGACGCTGTCATGCGCGCCTGGATGGCCGCGCAGGCCTACACGCTGGCCTCGTACCACACGGTGGGGCGGCTGCAAGGCGGCGCCAAGATCGGCGCGGAGTCGAGTACCAACAAAATCTTCTGGTCCGAGCTGGACTTGTTGCTGCACGAGACGGCCATGCGCATTTTGGGCGCGCGCGCCGAACTCTGCGACGACCCGCTGGTGCACGACTGGCTGGAAGGATTTTTGTTTGCCCAAGCCGGCCCGATTTACGCCGGCAGCAACGAAATCCAACGCAACATCATCGCCGAGCGCTTGCTTGGCCTGCCTAAAAACTGATCGGGGACGCCACCATGGACTTCACCTTCAGCAAAGACGAACTGCTATTCCGCGACGCGGTCAGCCGCTTTCTCATGACCGAAGCGGCACCCGAAATGCTGCGCGAAATCTGGGAAACCGACTCGGGCCGCTCGCCCGAGATGCGCAGCAAAATCGCCGCCCAGGGCCTTACGGCCCTGTCGGTGCCCGAAGCCGACGGCGGCATGGGCATGGGCGATGTGGCCTGGGCGCTCATGACCCAGGAGTTGGGTTACTTTGCCATTCCCGATTCGCTGGCCGATACCGCCTACCTCGCCGCCGGTCTGTTGTGCGCCCTGCCTCAAGGTCACGCTTTGCGCGACAACTGGCTGCCCCGCATTGCCGACGGCACCTGCCGCATTGCGCTGGGTCACCCGATCAACCCGCTGGTGGCTGACGCCCACTTGGCCGATGTGCTCTTGCTGGCCCACCCCACGCCCCAAGGCCTGGACTTGCACGCCGTGGCGCGCGACGCGGTCACGGTGACGCAGCACCGCAGCATTGACGCCTCGCGCCGCTTGGGCGCAGTGCAATGGACACCAGGCCCCGCCACATTGATCGCCGCTGGGGCCAGCGGCCAAGCCTTGTGGGACGCAAGCCAAGAGCGCGGCGCGCTGTGCGTGGCCGGTCAATTGATCGGCCTGGCCCAACGCATGCTCAACGTCTCGGTGGACTACGCCGCGCAGCGCACCCAGTTTGGCAAGCCGATTGGCTCCTTCCAAGCCGTCAAACACCACCTGGCCGATGTGGTGACCAAAATTGAATTTGCCAAGCCAGTGCTGTACCGCGCTGTGTATGCCCTGGAACACGGCGAGCCGGGCCTGGCGGCGCTGGTATCGCACGCCAAGCTGGTCTGCGGCGAGGCCGCGCTGCTGGCCGCGCGCAAGGGCATTCAGGTGCACGGCGCCATGGGCTACACCTGGGAAGTCGACCTGCAAATGTTCATGAAACGCGCCTGGGCGCTGGACTCGGCCTGGGGCGACCGCGCCTACCACCAGGCCCGTCTGTGCAGCGCATTGCTCGAATCGCCCGCGCGCCCGGCAGCTTTTGCCCAAGCCGCTTAACCCAAGTTTCATATGCCCCAAGCCTATATTGTTGATGCCTTGCGCACACCCACCGGCAAACGCCGGGGCTCGCTGGCCCATGTGCACGGCGCCGATTTGGGCGCCCATGTGATCAAGGCGCTGGTCGAGCGCAACGACATTCCGCCAGCCGACTATGACGACGTCATCTTTGGCTGCGTGGACACCATCGGTGCGCTGGCGGGCGACATCGCCCGCACCTCCTGGCTGGCCGCTGGCATGCCTTTGAGTGTGCCCGGCACCACGGTAGACCGCCAGTGCGGCTCCTCGCAGCAAGCGGTGCACTTTGCCGCCCAGGCCGTCATGAGCGGCACGCAAGACGTGGTGCTGGCCGGCGGCGTGCAAACCATGAGCAGCATTCCCATCGGCTCGGCCATGCTGGCGGGCCAGCCGCTGGGCTTTAGCACGCCTTTTGCCGAGAGCATTGGCTGGCAGGCACGCTTTGGCAATGCGCCGGTCAACCAGTTTTACGCCGCCCAACGCATCGCAGACCATTGGAATTTGTCGCGCGAGGCCATGGAAGTGTTCGCCAAAGAAAGCCACGACCGGGCCCTGCGCGCTATGGCCGAGGGCCGCTTTGTCCGCGAAATCCTGCCCTATGGCGACTTTCGCATGGACGAAACGGCGCGCGCCAGCACCTTGGAAAAGCTCGCTACTTTGGCGCCGGTGGACCCGACCTACCCCAAGATCACCGCTGCCGTTTCCAGCAGCACCTGCGACGCCGCCAGCGCGCTGTTGATCGTGTCTGAGGCCGCGCTGCACCGCTACAAGCTCAAGCCCCGCGCCCGCATTGCGCACTTAAGCGTGCGCGCCGACGACCCCATTTGGCACCTCACCGCTCCGATAGCGGCCACCGCCCATGCCCTGAAAAAATCCGGCATGAAGATGCAAGACATGGATCTGGTGGAAATCAACGAAGCCTTTGCCTCGGTGGTCATGGCCTGGATGCACGAGACCGGCTACGACCACGCCCGCACCAACGTCAACGGCGGCGCCTTGGCGCTGGGCCACCCCTTGGGCGCATCCGGCGCCAAGCTGATGACCACTTTGCTGCACGAACTCGAACGCACGGGCGGGCACTACGGCCTGCAAACCATGTGCGAAGGCGGCGGCCAAGCCAATGTGACTATTTTGGAGAGGCTGTAAAACCATGCTGCTTTGCGAACAACGCTGCGTCATCATCACCGGCGCGGGCAGCGGTCTGGGCCGCTCCTATGCCTTAGCCTTTGCAGCCGAGGGCGCGCAGGTGCTGGTCAACGACATCCGGCTGGACGCCGCAGAGTCTGTGGCCCAAGAAATCAGCGCGCTAGGCGGCCAGGCGATTGCCAACAGCGATGACATCACCAGCATGCAAGGCGCGCAGTCCATCGTGGCGCAGGCCTTGCAGGCGTTTGGGGCGGTGCATGTGCTGGTCAACAACGCCGGCATCTTGCGCGACCGCATGTTCATCAGCCTGAGTGAAGACGACTGGGACCAGGTCATGCGCGTGCACCTCAAAGGCCATTTTTGCCTCGCCAACACCTTAGGCCGCCACTGGCGCGACCTGAGCAAAGCGGGCCAGCGGCCCGACGCACGCATCATCAACACCAGCTCAGGCGCGGGCTTGCAGGGCTCGGTGGGCCAGTCCAACTACGCGGCGGCCAAAGCCGGCATTGCCGCACTCACACTGGTGCAAGCGGTCGAGATGGCCCGCTACGGCGTCACCGCCAACGCCCTGGCCCCAGCCGCGCGCACCGCCATGACCGAAAGCGCCATGCCCGAGACCGTCAAAGCCCCCAGCGATGGCAGCTTTGACGCCTGGGGCCCGGACAACGTGGCGCCGCTGGTGGTCTGGCTGGGCAGCAGCGCCTCGGCGCACATCACTGGCAAAGTTTTCGAGAGCCAGGGCGGGCGCATTTCCCTGTGCGACGGCTGGCGCACCGATGCCACCGTGGACAAGCAGGCCCGCTGGCTGCCCGCAGAGCTAGGCCCGGTCATCGACGAACTGATCGAACGCGGCGTGCCAGCGCAGCGCGTCTGGGGCGCCTAAATGGCCCCCTCCCCGCCAAGCGATTTGCCCTTGCCCGACTACGAGCGCCTTGATGCCACCGCGCTGGCGGGACTCATGGCCAGCGGCGAGCTGCACCCCAGCGAAGTGCTGGAGGCTGCCATTGCCCGGTTGGAGCGCGCCCGAGCGCTCAACGCGATTGCCATGACCCATTTTGAGATGGCCCGGGCCGAAGCCGCACGCCTGGGTGCGCGCAGCGCCGCACAGCGGCAAGATGATGTAACGCTGGCCCCGCTCAGTGGCGTGCCCTTTTTGCTCAAAGACCTGGGCCTGGCGCTCCAAGGCACCATCACCACCCAGGGCTGTGCATTTTTTAAAGACGCGGTGGCCGACCACGACTCGACTTTGGTGCAGCGCTACCGCAGCGCCGGGCTCAATATCTTTGGCAAAACCACCACCCCAGAGTTTGGGCAAACCGCCACCACCGAATCGCGCCTCTTTGGCCTCACGCGCAACCCATGGAGCCGCGAGCTCAGCGCAGGCGGCTCCTCGGGCGGCGCAGCGGTGGCGGTGGCCAGCGGCATCGTGCCTGTGGCCCATGCCAGCGATGGTGGCGGCTCCATCCGCATTCCTGCCTCACATTGCGGCGTGTTTGGCCTCAAGCCCAGCCGGGGGCGTGTGCCCATGGGCCCCAAAATACAAGAAGGCTGGATGGGCCTGTCCTCGCAAAACGTCATCAGCCGCACCGTGCGAGACAGCGCGCTGTTTCTGCAAATTAGCCAAGGCCCCGAGGCCGGCAGCCGTACCCGACCGCCGGTGCACGACCTGTTGCAGGCCATCGCCCGGCCACCGGCTCGCCTGCGCATCGCCCTGATGCTGAACAACCCCTTCGGCATGCCGGTGCACCCAGACTGCTTGGCCGCCGCACAGTTTGCCGCCGCCTGCTGCGAGGCCCTGGGCCACAAGGTCGAAGTGGCGCAGCCCACACTTGCGGTGGGCGAGCTGTTCCAAGGCATGGGCGTGGCAACCGCCACCGGCATGCTTAGCAGCGTGCGCGCCCGCGAAGCCGTGCTGGGCCGCAGCGCCCGCGAAGAGGAGTTCGAGCCCCTGAACTGGCGCAGCCTGCAACTGGCCCAGGGCTACCGCGCCGAGCAGGTGTTCCAGGCGCGCCAGGCCTTTGACACCGCCGGGCGCACGCTGGATTTGTTCTTCGAAGGCTTTGATGTCATCTTGAGCCCGGTCACCGCCGCGCCCGCCCCCGCCCTGGGAGCGATGTCGCTGGACCAGGCTTACGAGTCCTTTGTTCAGTCCGCCATGATGGCTTCGCCCTTTACCGCGCTTTTTAATATGAGCGGGCACCCGGCCATGTCGGTGCCCCTGCACTGGAACGCGGCGGCCATGCCTTTTGGGGCGCACTTTGCCGGCGGCTATGGGCAAGAGGCCTGCCTGCTGGCGTTGGCCGCGCAGTTGGAGGCGGCACACCCTTGGGCGCATCGGCGCGCGCCGCTGTAAAGCGCGGCACGACCTATTACTTTTTTCGGAAATCACCCCCTATGCAAACAGCCCCCACCTACCTTGCGCCGCACGGCTTGCTGCGCGGCAAATCGGTCTTAGTCACCGCCGCCGCAGGCGCTGGCATCGGCTTTGCCATGGCCAAACGCGCAGCCGAGGAAGGCTGCCGCGCCTTGTTTATCTCTGACGTCCACGAAAAACGCCTGGCCACGGCTGCGCAAACCATCCGCGAGGAGACCGGTTTACAAGCGGTCTACACCCGGATGTGCAATGTCAGCGCCCAAGACCAGGTCAGCGCCTTGGTCAGCGAAGCCGACCAAGCCATGGATGGCATCGACGTGCTGGTAAACAACGCGGGCCTGGGCAGCAGCCAAAAAGTGGTGGACATGGCGGACCAGGAGTGGGACCAGGTCATCGGTGTGACGCTGACCGGCACCTTCCGCATGATGCGCGCCGCCCTGGCAGTGATGCAGCCGCGCGGGCGCGGCGTCATCATCAACAACGCCTCGGTACTGGGCTGGCGCGCCCAGGCCGAGCAGGCCCACTACGCCGCCGCAAAAGCCGGCGTGATGGCGCTGACCCGCTGCGCCGCATTAGAGGCGGCCGAGTTTGGCATCCGCATCAATGCGGTGGCGCCCTCGATTGCGATCCACGCCTTCCTCAAAAAATCAGCGCCCCAGGAGCTGCTGGACCAGCTCTCGGCGCGCGAAGCCTTTGGCCGCGCCGCCGAGCCCTGGGAAGTGGCCAATGTGATGGTGTTTTTGGCCAGCGACTACTCCTCCTACATGACCGGTGAGGTGATTTCGGTCAGCTCGCAGCGGGCCTAAACAGGGGCATTCACATGCAGAGCCCCATAAGCTTTGACTCGGTGGACAGCGTTGTGCAGGCCCAAGGCCTGGCGCTGGGCCACACCGACTGGCTGCAGATCGATCAGCAGCGCATCGACACCTTTGCCGCCGCCACCGGCGACCACCAATGGATCCATGTCGATCCGGTGCGTGCCCAGGCCGGTCCCTTTGGCGTGTGCATCGCACACGGCTATTTGACGCTGGCCTTGGCCAATTTATTTCTGCCCCAATTGGTGCGCTACGAAGGCCTGCGCATGGGCGTGAACTACGGCTGCGACAAATTGCGCTTCCCCTCGCCCGTGCCGGTAGGCGCGCGCATCCGGGGCCAGGGCCTGCTGACCGAGGCCAAGGCCTTGGCCGATGGCGGCGTGCAGATGGTGGTGCGCATCACGGTCGAGATTGAGAACGCACCCAAGCCTGGCTGCGTGGCCGACACCATCAGCCGCCTGTATTTCTGACCCACAACAAGATTTTCCGAGAGCACCACCATGTCCCTGCACGAAGCCGTCATCGTCTCCACCGCCCGCACGCCCATCGGCAAAGCCTACCGGGGCGCTTTTAACGACACCGACGCGCCCGTGCTCGGCGGCCATGTGATCGCTGCGGCCTTGGCCAAAGCCGGTGTCGACGGACACGAGGTGGACGATGTCATTCTGGGCATCGCCGCCCAGCAGGGCAACCAGGGCTACAACCTGGGCCGCCTGTGCGTGTACACCGCCGGCCTGCCTGAGACCGTCAGCGGCATGACGATAGACCGCATGTGCAGCTCCGGCCTCATGAGCATCGCCACAGCCGCCAAGGGCATCATGACCGGCGAAATGGACATTGCCGTGGCCGGCGGCTTGGAGTCGATTTCACTGGTGCAAAACAAGCACAAAAACGCCTACCGCGCCCAATCGCAGTCGGTCCTCGACCGCGCGCCCGACGCCTATATCCAAATGATCGAGACCGCCGAAGTGGTCAGCCGACGCTACCAAATCAGCCGCCAGGCCCAAGACGACTACGCCCTGCGCAGCCAGCAGCGCACCGCCGCAGCCCAGGAACAAGGCCTGTTTGACGAAGAAATTGTGCCCCTGACCACCAGCAAACTGCTCTACGACAAGGAAGGCAACGTCACTGGCAGCGAAAGTGTCACCCTGCGCAAAGACGAGGGCAACCGCGCCGACACCAGCGCCCAAAGCTTGGCCAAACTGGCCCCGGTCTGGAACGGTGGCTCCTGGGCGCCGGCCGGCGAGTTCATCACGGCGGGCAATGCCTCGCAGCTCTCAGACGGCGCCAGCGCCTGCGTCATGATGCGCGCCAGCCAGGCGCGCGAGCGCGGCCTCACGCCCTTGGGCACCTACCGGGGCATGGCCGTGGCCGGTTGTGGCGCCGACGAGATGGGCATTGGCCCGGTCTTTGCCATTCCCAAACTGCTGCAGCGCCACGGCCTGACGGTGGCCGACATCGGCCTGTGGGAGATCAACGAGGCCTTTGCCTGCCAGGTGCTGCACTGCCGCGACACCCTGGGCATCGCCGACGATCGGCTCAATGTCAACGGCGGCGCCATCGCCATCGGCCACCCTTTTGGCATGTCGGGCGCGCGCCTGGTCGGCCACGCGCTGCTGGAGGCGCGCCGGCGCAAGGTCCGCTATGCCGTGGTCAGCATGTGCATAGGCGGGGGCATGGGTGCGGCCGGGCTATTTGAAATCCCCGAAAACAGAGCCTGAGCTATATACTGAACCGACGCTACGCCGAGCGCAAATACAACAATTCGTTTGGAATATCAGATGCCGGCAACTTTGCAAAACGAGCGTCGTTCGCTCGAACTTTTGAGCCATATCTTGGGCGCCATTTACGATGCGGCCCTCGATGAGGCGGGCTGGGTCGCCTGCCTGGAGGCTGTCCGCCAGGAAATGGATGCCAACTACGCCTCGCTGATCGTACGCACCGAAACCACCAACGATGTCGGCTTGATCGTCTCGGCCGGCAACGACCAGCCCAACCTGGACCCGGGCAACCCCTATATCGCGCTGAGCCCCTTTACCGGCATGAAGCCAGACCAACTCGTGACCGTCACCGACGTGCTGTCCGAGCGCGAGTGGCGCGACTCCGCCTACTACCGCGACTACTGCGCGCCCCAGGGCGTGTTCCATGTGCTGGCCGCTGACATCGCCACCCGCAACGGCGGCGTGTATGGCTTTCGGGTGACACGGCCAGAGACCGCGCCTGATTTTTCCAAGTCGGACATTGATTTTTGCCGCCTGATCATTCCGCACATCAAGCGCGCGCTCAATTTGCACCTGTCGATCAACCAGGACCGCAAAGTCAGCACGCTTTACCACCACGCCATGGCGCAAATGATGGTGGGCGTGGTCATCTTGGACCAAAACGGGCTGGTCATCGAGTCCAACTCGGCGGGCACGGCCATCTTGGAATTGCAAGACGGCCTGCGCGTGGTCGATCAACAACTCGAGGCCAACTACGCCAATGAAAACCGCAAGCTGCACGGCCTGGTGCGCGAAGCGCTGGAGCACCCGCACGCGGCCAAAGTCACCCTGACCGAGGCCATGTCGGTCAGCCGGCCCAGCGGCAAGCTCAGTTGGGGACTGATCGTGCAGAGCATTTCCTCGGACCAATGGACCGAGGGCAAGCAGCGCCCCAGCGTAGCCGTGTTTGTGCGCAACGCCGAGGGCAAGGTGGACCCGCCGGTGCGCCTTGCGCAGCAGCTTTTTCAGCTCACACCGGCCGAGACGGCCTTGGGCATCCAGATGGCCAACGGCTTGTCGCTCGAAGAGGCGGCCGAGCTGCTGGGCATCCGGCGCAACACGGCCCGCGCCCATTTGCGCTCGATTTTTTCCAAAACCGGCGTGCGCCGCCAGACCGAACTGGTGCGCCTGTTCCTTAACAGCGTGGCCTGGCTTAGCGCCACGGACTGAGCACTTCCGTGCCCGGCTAGTCCCCTTGGACGATGGGTCAGGCCTCAGGTCTGGGGACAATGCAAGTTGCATTTCACCGCACGGAATCACCTTACAAAAGGATCGCATGGGACTTAGAGGGCAAGCGGCGCTGGTAGGCGCTGCGCAATACCGACCTGAAAAATACGCCAGCGCACCACGCATGTTTCACTTGGAACAGGTGGCCGATCTGGCCACGCAGGCGCTCGATGATGCCGGCTTGTCGCTGGCCGACGTCGACGGCCTGATCACCCTGGGCCCGCAGTTTCACGAGGCCAGCATGTTTGTGCCGGCCATGGCTGCAGAGTACCTGGGCACGCGTCTGAACTTTGCCGAGGTGGTGGACCTGGGTGGCGCCAGTTCGGTGGGCATGGTCTGGCGCGCTGCGGCGGCCATCGAAATGGGCATGTGCGACACCGTGGTCTGCGTGATCCCTTCGCGCATGGCACCCACAGCGCCCGACGACGACCATGCCGCCCAAGTCATGCGCGCCTCGCGCTTTGGCGGGCACAGCACACGCTTTGGCGCGCCTGAGGCCGAGATGGACCTGCCCTACGGCCACATGGCGCAAAACACCGGCTACGCCATGATCGCCCAGCGCTATGCCGCCATCCACGGCTACGACGCAGCGGCACTGGCCCGCATCGCCGTGGACCAGCGCTTTAACGCCTGCCACAACCCGCAAGCCCTGTTTTACGGCCAGCCCATCACGGTCGAGGACGTACTGGCTTCGCGCATGGTGGCCGAGCCGCTGCGAATGCTCGAAATCGTGATGCCGGTGGCCGGTGGCGGCGCCATGGTGCTCACCCGCGCCGACAAAGCCGCCCACTGCCGCCACCGCGCCGTCAAGGTCACCGGGTGCGGCGAACACATCCACTCCAAATCGCCCACCTACGCGGCCGACATGCTGGCCACACCCATCGGCCCGGCCTCGCGGCGCGCTTTTGCCATGGCCGGGCGCGCACCCCAAGAGATGCACATGGCGCAGATTTACGACTGCTACACCATCACCGTGCTGCTCACGCTCGAAGACGCCGGCTTTTGCCGCAAAGGCGAAGGCCTGCAGTTTTTGCGCGAACATGATTTCACTTTCAAGGGTAACTTTCCGATGAACACCCACGGCGGGCAACTCAGCTTTGGCCAAACCGGCAGCGCTGGCGGCATGACGCAGGTGATTGAGGCCATGCAGCAAATCCAGGGCCGCGCCGGCGCACGCCAGTTGGCGCGCCACGACCTGGCCTATGTCTCTGGCACCGGCGGCGTGATGAGCGAGCAAGGTGCGCTGATTTTGGAAGGCGCCTGAGCATGGCCTGGAACAAACCCCTGCCCCAGGTCACCGAGATTTCGGCGCCGTTTTGGGATGGCTTACGCGCGCACACCGTACGCATTCAGCAGTGCGACAAAGACCACTGGATCTTTTTCCCACGCACCCACTGCCCGCACTGCGGCTCGCGCAGCCTGCAGTGGCGCAGCGTCAGCGGTGCGGCCACGCTCTACAGCTTTACTGTGGCGCGGGTGCCCACCTTGCCCGAATTCACCGACGAGATGCCGCAGCTGCTGGCCGTGGTCGAGCTGGCTGAAGGCGTGCACATCAATACCACGCTGGTGGGCATGGAGCCGGCCGACATTCGCATTGGTCAGGCCTTGCGCCCGGTGTTTGACGAGCGTCCGGGCACCCAAGTGCTGCTGCGCTACACGGCTGTGGACAGCGCCGCACCCAGTGTGCTGCGCGACGATGTACCGGCCGCCCAAGCGCCACTGCCCGCGCCCGCGCCAACCTTGGCGCGCCGCCCAATTTCGTGCAAAGACAGCGCCGCCATGCAGACCCTGGTGGGCGAGTCCTTTTCAGACTGGTCCAACCCCATAGAAGTCACCCAGGCCCTGATCGACCAGTTTGCCGCCTTGAGCGGTGACGACTACTGGATCCACACCGACCCGGCCAAGGCACGCACCGACAGCCCTTTTGGCACCACCATCGCCCAAGGCTCCTTGGTGCAGGTGCTGATCAGCCGCTTGCAGCTGCCGCTGGACTTTGAAATTACCGGCTCCAACAACATGGTGAACTACGGCTCTGACCGCTTGCGCTTTGCCAACCCGGTGCCCTCGGGCTGCCACATCCACGCGCGCTACCGCGTCAAGGCGGTGCAGGCCGTCAAAAGTGGGACGCAGCTGACCATGGAGATCAACATCCACGTCGTAGGCCAAGAGCGCCCATCGGTCATCAATGACCTGGTCATTTTGTACATGTAAGCCACCCTAAAGACCCTAGAGGAGACACCCATGAACCACAACCCCGTGCCCGTAGGCGGCATGTTTGCCTTTGTGCTGGCGGCCAGCTTGGCCTCGACCATCGGCGGCCTGCCCTTTAACGCCTTGCCTGTCATGCTAGGCAGTATGGCCGACTCGTTTTCCCTAGAGCCGCAGGTGGTGGGCATGATCGGCTCCATCTGCTTTGCCGGCTACCTGGTGGGCACGCTGGGCGCGCCGTTTTGGATGGACCGCCTCAACTGGCGCACCCTGACGGTGATCAGTGCTTTTGGTACGGCCGCCTCCTTCGCACTGAGTGCGCGTGAGCAAGAAGTGGTGCCGCTGTATGTGATGTGGGCGCTGATCGGCTTTTTCGCCTCGACCATGACCTGCCTGGGCATGCGCATCTTGTCGGACCTGCCCAACAAAGTGCAGGCCTTTGGCACGCGCCAGGGCGTGGAGTTGTCCGTCACTGCGGCGGTGCTGTTTGCCCTGCCGCCATTGGTTATTGCGCAATACCAATACCCCGGCGCGGCGCTGGCCCTGGCTGGCGTGGTGGCGGTGCTCGGGATTTCTGCATTCTGGGTGCCGCAGCACCCGCTGGTGCCAGTCACCACCGAGAGCGGTGATCGCCCCCCCATGCCCGCGCGCGCCTGGGTGGCGCTGGCGGTGTTCTTCGTTTTCTTGGCAGGCAATATTGCCTTGTGGGCTTTCCTAGAGCGCATCGGCAAAGGCCTGGCCATCGAGGCAGCCGAAATGGGAACGGTTTTTGCCGTTTTGAAACTGCTGGGCGGCGCTGCGGCCTTTAGCGTGGCATTTTTTGGCGAACGCCTGGGGCCACGGCGCCCCTTTTGGCTGGTGCTGGCGGTCATTTTGCTGGGCCTGGGTTTGCTCGACCACGGCAAAACCTTTGTGCCCTTCGCCCTGGGCGCCTGGATTTGGGAATTTGCCTTTACCTGCGGCTGCGTGTTCCAGGCCGCCCTCATCGCCCGCGCCGACCCGACCGGTCGGGCCGTGGTGCTGATTCCAGCGGTGTTTGCGCTGAGCTCTATGGTGGGCCCGGGTGTGGCCGGGCAGCTGATCGCTGGCTCGTCTGTCTCGGCAGTGCTGGCGCTGGCAGCAGTCTGCTCGGTCTTGCCAGCAGTGCTGTACCAGTTTTGGCAGCCAGAGCAATCGGCGCAATAACAGCCCAAACTCGGGGCGCGGCCGCTTAGGCTTGGGCCTTGGTCAGGCGCGCTCTCCAAGGCGAAGGACTGCGCATCATCAAGCCGGGGCGAACTTTGCCTTTGTCCTGCACACAACATCGCCTCTATTAAAGACTTGCTTTTCCATTAATCCTGAAGGCTCGGGTAAGCTTGGACCATCGATTTGCTGGAGACCCGCTGTGTTAAGCCTTTTCTGCCGCACCCTGCCGATGATGAACCGTTTAGCGTTGGCCTTTGTGCTGTGCGCAGCCACCGTTGGACACGCCACGAGCGAGGAGAACCTCAATTACCAGCAGGCCCAAAAGGCGCTCAGCCATGCCGAACCGCAACGGCGGATACACGGGTTGCGCCAGTTGCTCAAGCTGGGCACCGCCAAGAATGCCGACGTGGTGTATCCCTTGCTTGACGATGCAGAACCTGAGGTGCGGCAAGTGGCGCTGGCCACCGTCTGGCAACTGTGGGGCAAATCGGGCGACGCCGCTATTGACAAGCTCTACCAAGAAGGCCTGGACCGTATGCAGGACGGCGATATGCCAAAAGCAATCGAAGTGTTTAGCGCCATTATTGCCAAGCGACCCGCATTCGCCGAAGCCTGGAACAAGCGCGCCACGATTTACTACATGTCAGGCGAGTATGAATTGTCCATGCAAGATTGCGAAGCGGTGCTCAAGCGACTGCCCCAGCATTTCGGCGCTTTGGTGGGTTATGCGCAGATGCTCGCCGAGCGCCAGCAACCCGAACGCGCCCTGCAGTTGATGGAGCGGGCCAGCAAAGTCAATCCCTATTTAGCGAACGCCGAACTCATGATGGCGGCCTTGCGCATTCAAATAGAGAACAAACGAAAAAGCATGATTTAAAGGCGACTCTCATGGGCGCCGGCCTTGGGAGTGAACTCTGCAACACCTGCAACGGTGCAGCCAGCCGCCAGCTAAGCCTCAAACTGCACCCTGCACTCCCCCATGCCCGAAATTTCCATCCAAAAGCTGTCTCCCGGGGCAGCCGGAAACAAGGGGCCTAGCGAGCCCGAGAGAATGATCTCGCCCGCCTTGAACGCAATGCCATAGGCGCCCAAGGTGTTGGCCAGCCAGGCCACGGCTTGCGCCGGGTGGCCTTGCACGGCTGAGCCCAGGCCGCGGGCGACGACTTCACCGTTTTTGGTCATCACCATGGCCGCCTGGGCCAGGTCCAGCGCGTAGGGGTCAATATGCGCGTCGCCGATCACAAACACGCCGCAGGAGGCGTTGTCAGACACGGTGTCGCCGATCTTGATTTTCCAGTCGCGGATGCGTGAATCCACGATCTCAAAGCAAGGCGCCACCCAGTCGGTCGCGGCCAGAACGTGCTCTAGCGTTACGCCCGGGCCTTGCAAGTCGGCCTTGAGCATGAAAGCAATCTCGGCCTCAGCGCGCGGCTGGATCAGGCCGTCGCTCTGCAGCGAGAGCGTTTGCCCATTGGCAATCTGCATGGTGTTGGTCAAAAAACCAAAGTCTGGTTGCAGCACGCCCAACATGTCTTGCACGGCTTTGGAGGTGACGCCTATCTTTTTACCCACCACGCGCTCGCCTTCGGCCAAGCGGCGTTGCAGCATGCGCAGCGATATTTGGTAGGCGTCCTCGACCTGAATATCCGGGTAGCGGGTGCTGAGCGGCTCAACGGTGCGGCAATCGCGCAAGGCGGCAAACAGCTCGTCGCCCAAGGTGTCGGTCAGCGCTTTGTCCATGGCTTAGCCCTTTTGCAAAAAGTCAATGCAGGTGCGGTTGAACATGTCGCGGTGCTCCACCTGCACCCAGTGGCCGCATTGGTTGACCAGCACCATGCGCGCCTGCGGGCAGTTTTCCACCAGTTTTGTGCCGCCGCTGGACGGGTTGAATTTGTCATTCACGCCCCAAAAGCCAAGCACCGGGCAACGCAAAGCATGCAGCTCGGTGGTCATATTGGGCACTTTGAGAATAGAGCGGGCCGCCTGCGTCTGCATGGCCGCAATGGGAGCGCGCTCGTTGATGATGTCGTCAGTGAGCAGGCTCGGGTCAAACAGCTGCATGGTCATGACGGCACGCATGGCCTCGGCGCCGGTTTTGCCCGACTGGTAGATTTTGAACATATTGGCAATGCCGGGCATGGCCAGGTAGGTGTCTAAGTCTTCCACGCCGCCGGGGGCCATCAGGATCAGCCGGCTGACATCGTCCGGGTGTGCCAGCGCATAGCCCAGAGCGACGGCGCCGCCCAAGGAGTTGCCGAGCAAAGTGACTTTGCGCAGCCCCAAGGCGTCCACCAGGCCTTTGACACCCGCGATAAAAAAGTCCAGGTCGTACTGCGGAATATCGGGTTTGCTCGACAGACCGTAGCCCAGCAAATCGGGCACGATGGTGCGAAAACCCGCCGCCGCAAAAGCAGGGTAATTGCCCTTGAAGTTGCTGTAGCCACTGGCGCCGCCGCCTGCGCCATGCAAAAAGATAACCACTTCGCCAGCGCCCTGCTCGTGGTAATGCACCCGCTGGGTGGCTCCGGCCACCGGTGCGATGTCGACATAGTGGCCCTCGGGAATAGAAAAAGGGGATGTCATGCAGAGCTCCTGGTCAAAAAATAGGGGCAAAGTTAGGGCGCGCTGGGCGAGCGCCAAAGTTTAGGCAGGCCGGGGTCGGTGGCCAAAATCAGGTGCTTGAGCAAATTGCGTAGCGCAGCGGCCTCGATCTCGCCCAGGCGCGCCACCAAGGCCTCTTCGGCTTGCGTTGCCAGCGCCAGCACGGCAGCGATGGCTTGGCGCCCATGGGCGCTGATTTGCCAAGGGCCGGCCTGGCCCGCCGCGTCAGGCGCGGCAGCCAGCAACTGGCGCGCAAGCATGGTCTGGCACAGGGCCGCATCAAAGTGCACTCCGGTGTAGCTGAGGTGGGCCGCCAAATCGGCCTGCGACAAGGGCGAGCGCACGCTGAGCAAAGACAGCACAAAGAAATCCGCGTCGCTGAGCTGGTAGGCCTGCAGCGCCGGGCGCAGGTGGTGCATGAACTGAAAATGCGCCCGCCCTAGCAAGTAACCCAGCAAGTCCTCGGAATACGAGGCGCCGGCCAAATCGGCTTGCGGCTCGGTCGATACAGGCGCCGCCTTGCGCGAAGCCAGGGCATATTCGCCGGTTAGGTACAAGAGCGGTGGCAGGGCGCAGCTGTCGTAGGCCACCACTTCGCCCACAAAAATCGTGTGGTCACCCCCCTCGTACTGGAAGGCGCTGCGGCACTCAAAACGGGCGCTGCAGCCCCGCAGCAAGGGCGCGCCAAAGGCCGATTCGTCCAGCGCCAGCCCGGCAAATTTGTCTTCTCCGGCACGGGCAAAGCGGTTGGACAACTGCTCTTGCGCATTGGACAGAATATGGACGTTCCAGTGCGAGCTGGTGCTAAAGACCTCGCGGGTGCGCGCCGTATTGGCCAGGCTCCACAGCACCATGGGCGGCTGTAGCGAGACTGAATTGAAGCTATTGGCCGTGATGCCCACGGGCGTGCCGTCCTGGGCGCGGGCGGTGACGATGGTCACGCCGGTCGCAAACGTGCCCAGCGCGCGGCGAAAGTCGCGGGGGTCAAAGCTCGAGGGGGCGGTTTGCACGGGGATGTCTCCAAGTTTTCCGGCCTGTGGCCTGGCACTGTAGCGCCAAGCATGCCCAAGGCCAGCGGCCCTGCAATCCCTCACTCGGACTAGAAACATGCAGCGTCGCTGTGCCTCCTTAGTCTGATTGGACGATGATTGAGTACACCTCGGTTATAGATACTCGGTGCACGGGACGATCCTCTCGCAGACTTTTATTTGACCGCAGCACCCCTTGCGCCGCACCCGGAGACCGACCATGCAAGCCATCGCAAACGATTACATGACCCCCTTAGCCCAAAGCCTGGTCGAGCGCGCCCGCGCCATGATCTCCACCCTGGCCGCGCGCGCGCGCGCCAGCGAGGACGCGGGGCTGATTTCGGCAGACACCATTGCCGAGATGAAAGAGGCCGGCTTTTTCAAGGTATTGCAGCCCAAACGCTGGGGCGGCTACGAGATGGACCCCCGGGTTTTCTACCAGGTGCAGATGGCTTTGGCCGAGGGCTGTATGGCCACCGCCTGGGTGTACGGGGTGGTAGGCGTGCACAACTGGCAGCTTCCACTCTTCTCCGAGCAGGCCCAGCAAGAGGTTTGGAGCGAAGATTCCAACATCCTGATCGCGTCTACCTACATGCCGGTGGGCAAGGCCGAACCGGTGGAGGGCGGCTACCGCTTTAGCGGCCACTGGAGCTGGAGCAGCGGCGTCGAGTTTTGCGACTGGGTCTTGCTCGGCGGCCTGCTGCCCAAGAAAAATGGCTCGGGCGAGATCGAGCACTGCACCTTTTTGCTGCCCAAATCGGATTTCCAGGTCGTCAAAAACTTTGATGTGCTGGGCCTGCGTGCCACTGGCAGCCACGAGATCGTGGTCAAGGACGCATTCGTCCCCGAGCACCGCACCCAGCGCACCAACGACCACAGCGACGCGGGCTGCCCCGGCCGGGCGACCAACCCCGGCTGGCTCTACCGCATCCCGTTTACGCAAGTGTTCCAGCGCGCAGTCTCTACCGCTTGCATTGGCGCCACCGAAGGGGCCATCTCCAGCTTTCGCCAGCGCGCGGCCAGCTTTGTGGGCAAGCACGGCTCCAAAACGGCCGAAGACGTCAACGCCCAAATGGCGGTGAGCCAGGCCATGATGCTGACCGACCAGCTGCGTCTGGTGCTGCTGCGCAACTACCAGCGTGTGGCCGACTGCGCACAACGCCAGGAAAAAATGCCGGTCGAAGAGCGCCTGATGCAACGCGCCCAGTCGGCCATCGTGCCCAAACTGTGCGCCGAGGCGGTCAACGAAATCATGCGTGCCTGTGCGGCCGGTGGCGTGTTCAAGACCAACCCGATTGAGCGCCTCTTCAGGGACTTGCATGTGGCGCGCGGCCACATCGCCAACAATGCCGACGCCTTTGCGCGCGCCCATGGCTCGGTCATGCTGGGCATGCCCAATACCGACCCCTTCGTTTGACCGACCCCGCCATGGATTACGACCTTGTCGTGGTCGGTTCGGGGGCGGGCGGCCTGCTCGCTGCCATTGCCGCGCACGACAGCGGATTGCGCACCTTGGTGATTGAAAAAACCAACTTGCTAGGCGGTACCTCGGCACTCTCAGGCGGTGGTATCTGGATTCCTGTCAATGACGACATGGCCAAGGCGGGCATCCAAGACAGCACGGAGACCGCCTTTGGCTACGTCAAGCGCTGCGCCCGCGGGCTGGCCAGCGACCGTCGCATCCTGGCCTATGTGGAAACGGCGCGCATCCTGGCGCGCACCCTGGCGCACATCGGCGTGCCCTACCGCTGCATGCCCCACTATTCAGACTACTACCCTGCCACCGAAGGCGCGCTGCCTGGCGGGCGCACCATGGACCCGGTCGATTTCAATGCCGCTCGCCTGGGCCTCAAAGGACTGGATCTGCTGCGTCCGACCAACCCGGGCCAACTCATTTTGGGGCGCATGCAGATCAACGCCTTTGAGGCGCGCTCCATGCTGGCGCGCGAGCGCAAGTCCAAATGGGTGCTGATGTGGATCATGGCGCGCTATTTTCTGGACTACCCCTGGCGCAACAAAACCCGCCGCGACCGCCGCCTCACCGGCGGCCAGGCCTTGGTCGGCGGGCTGCTGGCCGCCGCACGCAAGCGCAATATCCCGATGTGGACCGAGACCACGCTGCAGTCCTTGCAGCACCAGGACGGCCGGGTGTGTGGCGTCACCGTGCTGCGTGAGGGGCAAACCCAGCCTATTTCAGCGACCAAAGCCGTGCTGCTGGCCGCGGGCGGTTTCGAGCGCAACCAAGAAATGCGCGAGCGCCACCTGCCCCAACCCACCAACCAGGCCTGGACTGCCACGCCCCCAGGCGCCAACACCGGTGACGCCATCCGCGCAGGCGCCGCCGTCGGTGCGCAACTGCACCTGATGGAGCACACCTGGGGCGCACCCACGCTGGCCGTTCCCAAGGAGGAAAAGTTTCGGGCCCTGTTTGTCGAGCGTTCGCTGCCCGGCTGCATGGTGGTCAATGGGCGCGGCGAGCGCTTTTTGAACGAGTCCGGGCCCTACCCCGAGTTTCAGCAAGCCATGTTTGCCAACCACGCCAAGACCGGCAGCGCCATTCCGGCCTGGATCGTGTTTGATGCGCGCTTTCGGGCCAACTATCCCATCGGCCCCATGATGCCTGCGAGCGCCGTGCCCGACAGCCGCCTGCGTAAAAGCTGGCTCGGCCAGGTCTACTGGAAAGGCGAGACTTTGCAAGAACTGGCCACGCAAATCGGCGTGGACCCACAAGGCCTGGCCGCCAGTGCCGAGCGCATGACCGCGTTTGCCCAAACCGGCAAAGACCTGGACTTTGACCGGGGCGGCAACAGCTTTGACCGCTATTACGGCGACATCCACGTCCACCCCAACCCCAATCTGGCCCCCATCAACCAAGGTCCGTTTTACGCCATGCAACTGTGGCCGGGCGACATCGGCACCAAAGGCGGCCTGCTCACCGACGAGGACGCCCGCGTGCTCGACACCCAAGGCCAGGCTATTGAAGGCCTGTACTGCGTGGGCAATAACGCAGCTTCGGTCATGGGCCCGTCCTACCCTGGCGCGGGCTCTACGCTGGGTCCGGCCATGGCGTTTGCACTGCGGGCGGTTGCGCACCTGCGCGGCCAAAGCATGGCCTTGCAGCGTACCGATTTGCTGGACCCCGCATGAGCGCCAGCCCGCGCACCTCCACCGTCACCCCGGTGGAGCCCGCGCTGCTCATAGAAGACCCAGACAGTCTGAACTGGAGCGAAGGCGCGGACGTGCTCGTCATCGGATGGGGTGCCGCAGGTGCTTGCGCGGCCATTGAGGCGCGCAGCCACGGCGCCAGCGTTTTGGTGATGGACCGTTTTGACGGCGGCGGCGCCAGCACCTTGTCGGGCGGCGTGGTCTATGCCGGGGGCGGCACGCCCTACCAGCAAGAAGCCGGTTTTAGTGACACGCCCGAGGCCATGGCGCGCTACCTGGCCAAAGAAGTGCAAGGCGCCGTCAGCGAGGCGACCATCGCGCGCTTTTGCTTTGATAGCGTGGCCAATTTGTGCTGGCTCGAAGACCAAGGCCTACGCTTTGATGCGCGTATGCCGGCGCACAAAACCTCCTACCCGCCCAAAGACAAATTTTTGTACTACTCGGGCAACGAGCAAGTGCCCGCCTACCAAGACGGCATCAGCGCCCCGGCCCCGCGCGGCCACCGCACACTGGGCGAGGGTCAATCGGGCAAAGAGTTGTACACCGCCTTGCGCGCTGCCACGCTGCGCGCAGGCGCGGTGCCACTCACGCAAACCGCCGTGCGCCGTCTGGTGCGCCAACGCAGCGCAAACGGCGAGGAGGGCGAAGGGGGCGAAGACGGCCCGGTGCTAGGGGTGCAAGTCTGGACCCTGCCCGCTGGCCACCCCGAGACACTGCGCCATGCGCAACTGCAGGCGCAAGTGGCGCGCTGGCGCTTGGTGCGCCCGGCCAAGGCCATGGCCTGTCGGCGCGAAGCCGCGGCCATCGAGCAGCGCGTCGCCCAGCCCCGCTATATCCGCGCGCTGCGCGCTGTGGTGCTGACCACCGGCGGCTTTATCTACAACCCCGACATGATGGCCGCCCATGCTCCGCAGGCCAAGCGCGGTTGGCCCGTGGGTGCCGCCGGCTGCGACGGCAGCGGCATCCGCCTGGGGCAAAGCGTCGGAGCCCAAACCCAGGGGCTGGACAACGTTTCGGCCTGGCGCTTTATTACGCCGCCCTCGGCCTGGCCGCGCGGCTTGGTGGTCAATGCCCAAGGGGCGCGCTTTTGCAACGAAGAGGTGTACGGCGCCACCTTGGGCCATGAAATGATCAGCCACCACGGTGGACGCGCCTGGCTGATTTTGGACCGTACACTGCGCGCACAGGCCACACGCCAATGCCTGTGGGGCGGCTTGTGGGCCTTCCAGTCCGTGCCCGCGCTCACACTCATGTGGCTGCACGCACGCAAAGCCTCCACCGTTGCCGCGCTGGCTGCGCGCATAGGCGCGGACCCGCAGACCTTGCAAAACAGCCTGGACCAAGCCAATGCCGCAGCCCAAGGCCAGGGCGCGGACCCGGTGGGCAAGTCCACCGGCATGCGCCACGCGATGCCCGAGGGGCCGTATTTCGCATTGGATATTTCCATCGGCTCGCCCGTGTTCCCGCTGGCAACGCTGACCTTAGGCGGCTTGGTGCTCGACGAAAGCAGTGGCTTGGTGCTCGATGCCCAAGGTGCGCCCATTGCCGGCCTGTATGGCGCGGGCCGGGCGGCAGTGGGCTTGGCATCGGGTCGCTATGTGAGCGGCCTGTCTTTGGCAGACTGCGTTTTTTCGGGGCGGCGCGCCGGCAAGGCAGCGGCCTGTGGCACGGCTTAAAGGAATTTGAAATGCAGCGCCTGGCGGACAAAACAATTCTGATTACCGGCGGCGCAGGTGGTCTGGGCAGTGCCGCCGTGGCGCTGTTTATTGAACAAGGTGCGCGCGTGGTAATTAGCGATCTCAATGTGGATACGGGCACAGCGCTGGCAGCGCGCTACGGTAAGAAAGCCGCCTTTGTCGCGCACGACGTCACCAGCGAGGCCGCTTGGGCCCAGGCCATGGACTTTGTGGCGCAGCAGTTTGGTCAGCTGGATGTGCTGATCAACAACGCAGGCATTTTGCAGTCCGGCGATATCGAAACCACAACCTTGGCGCAGTGGCGCCAGCTGATGCAGGTTAACGCCGACTCCTGTTTTTTGGGTTGCCAGCACGGCATCCTCGCCATGAAGGCGCATGGCGGCAGCATCGTCAATGTGGCCTCGGTCGCCTCCTGGATGCCGATGCAGGACTTTCCAGCGTATGGCGCCAGCAAGGCGGCCATGGCATCGCTGACCCGGTCGGCTGCGCTGCATTGCCGAAAAAAAGGCTATGCCATCCGCGTCAATTCGCTGCACCCCGACGGCATCTACACGCCCATGCTGCAGGCCACTGCGCCCGGCATCGCGCCCGAGCATATTTTGTTTGACCCCGCGCGCAACCCCAAAGGCCGCGCCCGCATGCCAGACGATATTGCGCGCCTCTTGGTTTTTCTGGCCAGCGACGATGCGCAGGCGGTGAGCGGCTGCGCGCTGCAGGCGGACAACGCCCTCTTGGGCATGGGTTTGTGGCCGTGAGCGGTTTTCATACGCTGCGCGTAGCGGCTCTGACCGCCGAGACCGCAGACGCTTGCTCCATCCATTTCGACATTGCGCCCGCACTAGCGGCCACTTTTGCCTACCGACCCGGGCAGTTCCTGACGCTGCGAGTGCAAGCTGGCGACCAAACCCTGCTGCGCTGCTATTCCATGTCCAGCACGCCAGGCCTGGATGCCGGGCTGCGCGTCACCGTCAAACGGGTGGCCGGCGGGCGCGGCTCCAACGCTTTGTGCGACACGCTGCGTGCGGGCGACAGCATCGATGCCATGCCGCCGTCGGGCCTGTTTTGCCCACCCGACGTGGCAGGCGACTTTTTGCTCTTTGCGGGGGGCAGCGGCATCACCCCGGTGTTTTCGATTTTGCGCGCGGCGCTGGCCCAGGGCACAGGCAAGGTGCGTCTGATTTATGCCAACCGCGACGCCGCCGCCGTCATCTTTGCCGATGCCCTGACCGCGTTGCAAGTGCAGTACCCCACGCGCCTGCAGGTAGTGCACTGGCTAGACGCGACGCAAGGCTTTGCCAGCGCCGCCCAATTGGCCGAATTGGCCGCGCCTTTGCGCCATGCGCCCGCCTATATCTGCGGCCCAGCGCCGTTTATGGACATGGCGGTGCAGGCTTTGCAAAGCCTGGGGCTGGCGCCAGAGCACATCCACCTCGAACGCTTTACCGCCACGCCGCAGACCAAGGCACTGCCAAGCGCCGCAGACCTGCCCGAGCTGATGAACGACGCCCAAGTGCACATCGAACTTGACGGACAGCGCTACCAGATCGACTGCGGCCCCAATGAGACGCTGCTCGAGGCGGCGCTGCGCCACAAAGTGGCTGCGCCCTTCTCCTGCCAGGCGGGCATGTGCGCCTCGTGCATGTGCCAGGTAACCGAAGGTGCGGTGCATCTGCGCCACAACGACGCCCTGGACGCCAAAGACCTGGCGCGTGCCTGGACCTTGAGTTGCCAGGCCGTGCCACGCAGCGCGGTGCTGCGCGTCAAATTCCCCTAACAAACGCCATGACGACCGAAACCACAGCCCTTCCAAGCACCCTGCCCGCCATGTTGCGCGCCAGTGCGGCGCAGTTTGGCGCCCAGACGGCCATCATCGATGGCCCGGTGCAGATCAGCTATGCCGAACTGCAGGTGCGCAGCACGCAGGCAGCGCGTGCGCTCATCAGCCTGGGCGTGCAGTCGGGCGACCGGGTGGCGATTTGGGCGCCCAATGTCTACGAATGGATCGTTGCGGCCTGCGGCCTGCAGTCGGCCGGGGCGATTTTGGTACCGCTCAACACCCGCATGAAGGGCGCCGAGGCGGCCGACATATTGGAGCGCAGCGGCGCCAAAGTGTTGTTTTGTATCGGCGATTTCTTAGGCCAGTACGTGCCCGCGCTGCTCGACGGTTTGCGCCCGGCCCGCCTGCAAACCCTGGTGGTGCTGCGCCACGGCCCCCAAACGCCGATCCAAGCACCCGCCAGCATGGATTGGGATGCATTTTTGGCCCTGGCCGATGCCACCGAACCCAGCGAAGTGCGGGCGCGCGAGCAGGCGCTGCATGCGCAATCGACCTCGGACATTCTCTTTACCTCGGGCACCACCGGCCGGCCCAAAGGCGTGATGGCCGCGCACGGGCCCACGATTGCCGCTTTCAAGGCCTGGGCCACAGCCGTCGGCTTGCAAGCGGGTGATCGTTACCTGATCGTCAACCCGTTTTTCCATGCCTTTGGCTACAAAGCCGGCTGGGTGGCCGCGCTGATGCAGGGCGCCACGATTTACCCGCAGGCCGTGTTCGATGTCGAAACCGTGCTGGCCGGCATTGCGCGTGATCGGATCAGCTTTTTGCCCGGACCCCCCACCTTGTTTCACAGCATGCTGTCGCACCCGTGGCTGGCCAAGCACGATATTTCGTCGTTGCGTGTTTCGGTGACGGGCGCAGCCTCAGTGCCGCCGGCGCTCATTCGGCGCATGCGCGACGAGCTGCACATTGCCAAAGTCACCACCGCCTACGGCCTGACCGAATGCGGCGGCTGCGCGACTTTGTGCGACCCGAGCGACAGCGTAGAGACGGTCAGCAGCACCTGCGGCAACGCCCTGCCCGGCACCGAGATGTGCTGCGTCGATGCGCAGGGCGCGCGCGTGCCCGTGGGCGAGCCCGGTGAGGTGCTGCTGCGCGGCTACCACGTGATGCAAGGCTATTTTGATGACCCGCAGGCCACGGCACAGGCCATCGACGCCCAGGGCTGGCTGCACACCGGCGACGTCGGCGTGATCGATGCGCGTGGTTACCTGCGCATTACCGACCGACTGAAAGACATGTTTATCGTGGGTGGGTTTAATTGCTACCCGGCCGAAATCGAGCGCCAGCTTAATGAACACCCGGCCATTGCCCAAGTGGCGGTGGTGGGCCTGCCCGACGAGCGCATGGGCGAGGTGGGTTGCGCCTGCGTGATTTTGCGCGCCCACCAGACGCTGACGGCAGCGCAATTGCTCGCCTGGGCCAAGCCGCGCATGGCCAACTACAAGCTGCCGCGCCACGTGCTGTTTTTGGAAAGCCTGCCGCTGAACGCGTCGAGCAAAGTGCTCAAGCGCGAATTGGTCCAAAGCGCCCTGGCCCTGCTGGCGCACACGCCAGCCGTTTAAGGCCCGCCGCTTAAGACCCGGCCGCTCAAGGGCCCAGCGCTTTATCGGCCCTCGAAATGGGCTTTGCGCTTTTCGATAAAGGCCTGCATGCCTTCTTTTTGGTCGCGGGTGGCAAACAGCAGCTGATTGGCTTTGCGCTCCAGCATCAGCGCCGTCTCCAGCGAGGCGTCCACACCGGCGAGCACCACTTCCTTGATTTGCATGGCCGCAAGCGGCGGCATGGCGGCAATCTGGCGCGCCATCTTGAGCGCCTCGTCCAGCAATTGCGCGTCCGGAAAAACCTGGCTGACCAGGCCCATGGCACAGGCCTCCTGGGCGCTGACGGCCTTGCCGGTGAGCAACATGCGCATGGCGTTGAACTTGCCCACCGCGCGCACCAGGCGCTGGGTGCCGCCAATGCCAGGCATGATGCCAATGCGGATCTCGGGCTGCGAAAAGCTGGCGCCCTCGCCCGCCAAAATAATGTCACAGTGCATGGCCAATTCGGCCCCGCCGCCAAAGGCATAGCCGCAGACCGCCGCAATGATGGGCTTGGGGCAACGCTCAATGGGCGCCCACACCCGTTCGGTATGCCGACGCATGATCTCAATCGGGCCTGCCCCTTCCAGGGTCTTGATGTCGCCGCCTGCGGCAAACACTTTGTCACCCCCGGTGAGCACAATGGCGCGCACTGCTTCGTTGGCACTCAAATCGGTAAAGGCCTGCGAGAGCGCCGCCTGCACGGACAGGCTCAGGGCGTTGGCCGCCTCAGGCCGGTTCAGGCGCACCAGGGCCACGCCATCGTCCAGGATCTGCACCAGCACTTCAGCGCCAGTCTGGGCCGGGCCGGTGGGCACAACAGGGGATTCAATCGACATGGGCAGTTCCCGAAAATTTAATGGTGTGCATGGTGGTTTCTCGGGGGCGACGCTACATCGTCCTTTTGGACGTATTGGCAAGCCGCCGCCTAGCGTAGATTCTCCCCCATGACACAAGAACCCGAATTTGCACAGCGCGTAGTCCTGGTGACCGGTGGTACCAAGGGCATTGGGCGCGGCATTGCCCAGGGCTTTTTGCAAGAAGGCGCGCAGGTGGTGGTGTGCGCACGCACACCGGTCGATGAATTGCCCCGGTTTGGCGAACGCCAGGCCGAATTTATGCCCTGCGATGTGCGCGAGGCCGATGCCTTGCGCTCCCTGGTGGCCGACATCGTGGCGCGCCACGGGCGCTTGGATGTCCTCATCCACAACGCAGGCGGCAGCCCACCGGTCAACGCCGCCACCGTCTCGCCCCGGTTTCACGAAGGCGTGATCCGCTTAAACCTCAGCGCAGCCATGCACGCAGCCCAGGCCGCCAATGCGGTCATGCAAACCCAGGACAGCGGCGGCGTCATCGTTTTTATTGGCAGCGTCAGCGGCTTGCGGCCCTCGCCGGGCAGCGCGGTCTACGGTGCGGCCAAGGCTGCCGTGATCAGCCTGGCTGGCTCGCTGGCCGTTGAGTGGGCGCCCAAGGTACGGGTCGTGGCGGTCAGCCCCGGTTTGGTGCGAACCGAACAATCCCATTTGCACTACGGTGACGAAAACGGCATTGCTGCGGTCAGCGCCACTATTCCACTGGGCCGCATGGCCGACCCGGCCGATGTGGCGCAGGCCTGCCTGTATGCCGCCTCGGCGCGTGCCAGCTATTTGAGCGGCACCAATATTTTGTTGCACGGCGGGGGCGAGCGGCCGGCCTTTCTTGACGCTGCCAAAGGACATTGAACCCATGAACCAGCGCACCACCGTGGCCCGCACCACCCCAAGGACCCAGCAGCAGGAGCAAGCGCGTGGCTGAACCCCAATGGATGGACGGCGCCCGCGCGCTGCTAGGCAAAGAATACGGGCGCGTCTACGCCTGGGACAAAGTCAACGCGCCCATGATCCGCCAATGGTGCGAAATCATGGGTGTGGACGCTACGCCCTACTTGGCTGAGGGTGCGGTCCACGCGCCCGAGGCCATGCTGCAAGTTTGGTGCATGGAGGGCTTTACCCTCAACAACTACCCGCCCGGCTCAACCACCGAAAACCCCTACGAGGTCCTCAAGCTGATGGAGGCCCAAGGCCTGGCCTCGGTCGTGGCGGTCAACTCCGAGCTGCAATTTAGCCGCGCGGTGCGCGAGGGCGAGCGCCTTTACTACACCACGCGCCTGGACACCATCAGCCCCGAGAAAACCACCGCGCTGGGCACCGGCTACTTTGTCACCTTGGTGATGCGCTATTTCTCTGAACGGGCCGCCGGCGACGAGGAAGTTGGCCAGCTGCTTTTCCGGGTCTTTAAATTCAAGCCCGCGCAAGCCGTAACGGTGAGCGCAACTGCCGCCGCGCCGCCCAAGCCCACGCGTCCGACGCCCGGCATCAGCGACGACACCCGCTTTTATTGGGACGGCGCGCGCGTTGGCGAGTTGCGCATCCAGCGCTGCAAAGCCTGCGGCACGCTGCGCCACCCGCCGGGCCCGGTTTGCCCGCAGTGCCACTCGTTTGATTGGGACGCGGTCACTGCCAGCGGGCGCGGGACGGTGTATTCCTTTGTGGTGATGCATTACCCCGAGGTGCCGCCGTTTGAGCACCCCAACCCGATTGCGCTGATCGAACTCGAAGAAGGCACGCGCCTGATCACCCAACTGCTAGGCGTGGCCCCGGGCGATGTGCGCATCGGCCAGAAAGTACACGTTGAATTTCACACCTATGACGGCGATCTGGTGCTGCCACAATTTCGGCCCGTGCCAGATGCCACCTGAGCCCACCGGCCCCCCCTCAAGCCCGCTATGAACTTTGAACTGACAGACGATCAAAAAGCCTTTGCTGACATGGCCGCAGGCCTGTTTGCCGACTATTGCGGCGACGAACAACTGCGCGCGCACGACAGCGGCCAGGCGCCCTTTATGCAGGACTTGTGGAAGCAGTGCATCACCGCAGGCCTGCACACCGTACTGGTACCCCAAGAACGCGGTGGCCTGGGCCTGGGGCTGACCGAGCTGATGGGCATCTTGGAGCAACAAGGCCGCGCCCTGGCGCTCTTGCCCCTCTGGGAGCAGCAAGTGGGCCTGGCCGCGCTGCACTATTTTGGCGTGGCCGCACCCGAAGGCTTGTGGCAGACTTTGCTGCATGAGGGCAGCCCCATGGCCTTGTCCTTGTCAGCACTCTCGGACAGCCGTGGTGCTGCGCTGCAAGTGCAGTCGCACGGCGGGGCTTTTGTTGTGCACGGTCGCACGCCTGCGGTGGGGCTGGGCCAAAGCGCACGGTTTGCGCTGCTGGCCGGCAGCCTGGATGGGCAGATGCGGCTCTTGATGGTGGACCTGAACGCCGCTGGCGTGGCCCGCACGACCGGGCGCAGCCAGCACCACATGGAAGTGGCTGATCTGGACTTTCACAACTGCCCGCTGGCCGCCTGGCAAGTGCTGCCCGAAGCCGCCCTGCCCTGGGTCGCCCAGCGCGCCGCAGCGTGCCTGGCCGCTTTGCAACTGGGCGTGACGCAAGCGCATTTGCGCCGCACCGTGGACTACGTGAGCGAACGCCAGCAGTTTGGCCGCGCCATTGGCAGCTTTCAATTGGTCAGCGGCCAAATGGCCGATGGCTACATCGCCCTGGAGGCGCTGCGCAGTGCGCTGTGGCAACTGGTCTACCGCCTTGATGCCGGCCTGGGCGCCGCGCCGCAGGCCCTGGCCACCCGCGTGCTGGCCAATGATGCAGGCCACTTTGCCGGCCACATGGCCCAGCACGTCCATGGCGGCATCGGCGTGGACCTGACCTACCCCATCCACCGCTTTTTGTACTGGAGCCGTGCCTTGGGCGCCGCTTTAGGCGGCAGCGAGCACCAGCTGCTGGCCCTGGGCGACTGGCTGGCCAGCCACGACGCGCTGGGCTGGAAATACGACGCGCCCGAAGAAGGCGCAGCACAGGAGGCCATGCATGCAAGCGTTTGATGCCATTGAAGTAGGCCAGGCCATAGAGGCGCTGGACGTGCCGATCACGGCCGCCCTGATCACCGGCGGGGCCATTGCCACGCGCGACTATTTCCCCGGCCATATTGACCTGGAGGCCGCGCGTGCGCTGGGCTCCCAGGGCGTATTTATGAACATCCTGACGACCAACGGGCTGGTGCAACGCTTTGTGCAAGGCTGGAGCGGACCGCACAGCCGCTTGTGCGACCTCAAAATCAAACTGGGCGCGCCCAATTACCCCGGCGACACCATGCGCTTTAGCGGCAGCGTCACCGACAAGCGCACGCAGGACCGCACGGTGGAGCTCAGCTTCAAAGGCGCCAACGCCATGGGCAGCCATGTCACCGGCACGGTGCGGGTCCGCTTTCCCTAAATGCCCAAGGACCCCAGCGCCATGAGCGAACTATCCATTTCCGGGCGTGCCGCCATCGTCGGCTTGGGCGCGACCGAGTTCTCCAAAAATTCCGGGCGCACCGAGGTGCGGCTGGCCATGGAGGCCACGCTGCAAGCCCTGAACGATGCGGGCATAGACCCCGCCGAGGTGGACGGCTTTTCCTCCTACTCGGTGGACAAAGTGCCCGAATACGAAATCGCCCGCTTGCTGGGCGCCAAAAACGTGCGTTTTTTCTCGCAAGTGCCGCACGGCGGCGGCGCGGCCTGCGGCCCGGTGCTGCATGCAGCCATGGCCGTGGCCACCGGTATCGCCCGCACGGTGGTGGTCTACCGCGCCATGAACGAGCGCAGCTGGTACCGCTTTGGCAACGGCAACTACGGGTTTGGGTCCTCTCCGCTGTTTGAAAACGTCAACTACGGCTGGTACATGCCCTACGGCTTTCACACGCCAGCGGCTTGGGTGGGCATGTTTGCCCGCCGCTATATGCACACCTACGGCGCCACCAGTGAAGACTTCGGCCGCGTCGCCGTGGCAGCGCGCGACTTTGCATCGACCAACGCGGCGGCGTTTTTTCACCAAAAACCGATCACTTTGGCAGAGCACCAGGCCTCGCGCTGGATTTGCGAACCACTGCATTTACTCGATTGCTGCCAGGAGTCTGACGGCGCTGTGGCCATGGTTATCACCTCGGTCGAGCGGGCGCGCGATATGAAAAGCCGCCCCGTCATCATCAAAGGCGCGGCCCAAGGCAGCAGCGACAGCCAGCAGATCATGACCTCGTACTACCGCGATGACATCACCGGCCTGCCCGAAATGGGCTTGGTGGCGCGCCAACTGTGGGAGCAAAGCGGACTCTCGCCCAAAGACATCCAAACCGCCGTGATTTACGACCATTTCACGCCTTTTGTGCTGCCCCAGCTCGAGGAGTTCGGCTTTGCCGAGCGCGGCGCGGCCAAGGAATTTGTGCGCGCCGGCCACCATGCGCGCGGTGGTCGCCTGCCGATTAACACCCATGGCGGCCAATTGGGCGAGGCCTATATCCACGGCATGAACGGCATTGCCGAAGCCGTGCGCCAGGTGCGCGGCACCGCCGTCAACCAAGTAGACCAGGTGCGCAATGTGCTGGTCACCGCCGGCACCGGCGTGCCCACCAGCGGACTGATTTTGGGCAAAGAATAAGAGAAATCTCCATGTTTATCGACCTGAGCCCCGAACAACACGCCTTGCGCTTGCGCGTGCGTGACTATTTCAATGCCTTGATGACGCCCGCGCTACGCCTGGCCCTGCGCGGCGCCGAGGGCGGCCCGCTGTACCGCCAAACCGTGCGCAAAATGGGCCAAGACGGATGGCTGGCGGTCGGCTGGCCCAAGCAACACGGGGGCCAGGGCTTAAGCGCCACCGAGCAGCTGGTATTTTTCGAGGAAGCCAATATTGCCGGGGCACCCTTGCCGTTTGTCACTATCAGCACCGTCGGACCGGCCCTGATGGAGTCGGGCACGCAAGCGCAAAAAGAGCGCTATTTGCCCGGCATTGCGGCGGGTGACATCATTTTTTCGATTGGCTATTCAGAGCCGCAGGCCGGCTCCGATTTGGCCGCACTGGCCACCCACGCGCGTCTGCAAGGCGATCTGCAAACCGGGCACTTTGTGGTCAACGGCAACAAGCTGTGGACCTCGGGCGTGGAGTCGGCAGACCATATCTGGCTGGCTGCGCGCACCAGTCAGGAGTTGGCAAGACACAAAGGCATTTCCATCCTCATCGTAGACACCGGCACGCCCGGCTTTTCGCACACGATGATCCCCACGGTGGGCAACTTCACCGCAGCCACGTATTACGACAATGTGCAGGTTCCGGCAGACCGCCTGGTGGGTGAGCTGCATGGCGGCTGGAAAATGATTACCTCGCAACTCAACCACGAGCGCTTGGGCCTGGGCTCTTGGTCGGACAAAGTCTTTGGCCCCTACAAGCGGGTGCTCGATTGGGCCAAGGCGCGCAACGAAAACGGTCAGCGCGCCATCGACCTGCCCTGGGTGCGTCGCCTGCTGGCCGATTGCTACGCCCGCATGGAAGCCATGCGCCTGATCAACTTTCGCATCGCCGCCGACCTGGAAAAAGGCAGCATGGACGTGGCCCTGGCCTCGGCGACCAAGGTGTATGGCTCGGAGACCGTGATCAAGGTCTTGCGCAACCTGATCGAAATCGTAGGTAACAGCGCGCTGGTGCGCCAAGGCAGCAGCGCCGACTTGCTCATGGGCGACCTGGAATACGAGGTGCGCGCAGCCACGACGCTGACCTTTGGCGGCGGCACCAATGAAATCCAGCGCGAGTTGATCGCGCAGTTTGGCCTGCAGATGCCACGCGCGGTGCGCTAGGCCCCAACAGAAAAACACAAACGCGCATGAAAAACTGCCTCATCGTGCCCCGCGAAGTCACGCAGGCCAAACTGGACCACCGGGCCCAGGCCGGCCAGCGGCACCGCGCCTCCCAAACCTACACATTGGCCGAGCGCTTTGAAGAAAGCACCAGCCGCTACGCCGAGCGGCCCTGCCTGCGCTACGGCGACCTGTACCTGAGCTACGCGCAAACCAATGCCAGCATCAACCAGGTTGCTCATGCCGGCCACCAGCTCGGCCTGCGCTGCGGCGATGTGGTGGCGCTGTGCATGGAAAACCGCCCCGGCTTTATGTTCGTCTGGCTGGGCCTGGCCAAGCTCGGTGTCACGGCCGTTTTTCTCAACACCAATGTGCGCGGCAAATTGCTCGAGCATGGCTTGAGTGAAACCCGCGCCAAGCTCGTAGTGGTGGGCGAGGAATGCCTCCCGCAATTTGCTGCCACAGCACTGCCTGCAGATGTCAGTTGCTGGCTCTGGCCGGACGAAGAACGCCCCGCTAGCGCCCAGGAGCGCGCCGTTTGCGCCCTTGATTTGCAAGCGCTGGCGTTGCGAAGTGACACCAGCAACCCGCCAGCCGCATGGCGCGCTGGCCTGGTGGGCGAAAACCCAGCCGTGTACATCTTTACCTCGGGCACGACCGGGCTGCCCAAGGCCGCGGTCATCAGCCATGCGCGTTGGCTGATCACGGGCGACGTGATGCAAACCACCATGAACGTGCAGCCCAGCGATTGCTTTTATTGCTTTTTGCCGCTGTACCACGGTGCGGCCTCGCTCTCGGTGGGCGCCACGGCGATTGCCAGCGGTGCCAGCTTGGTGCTGCGCCGAAAATTCAGCCGCAGCGAGTTTTGGGCCGACGTGCACCGCCACCATGTCACTATCTGCCAGTACGTGGGCGAAATCGTTCGCTTTTTACTCACCACACCGGTGCAAGCCGGCGAGCGCGAACACAGTCTGCGCAAAATGGTGGGTGCCGGCATGGCCAGCGAAGTGTGGGAGCAGTGGGTACGTCGCTTTGGCGAGTTTGAAATTTACGAGGGTTGGGGCGCGACCGAAGCCAACACCAACACCATCAACCTAGACAACCGCATGGGCTCGTGCGGGCGCATCCCGTTTTGGGAAAAGTCCAACCTGCGCCTGGTGCGCTATGACGCAGACAACCAATGCCATCTGCGCGACGAAAACGGCTATTTGCAGCTGTGCGCACCCGGCGAAGTCGGCGAAGCAATTGGCATGATCATCAATATTCCTGATGTGGTGGGCGGGCGCTTTGAAGGTTACACCTCGGCGGCGGCCACCGAGAGCAAGATTCTGCGCAATGTGTTTGGGCCAGGCGATGCCTGGTGGTCCTCGGGCGACTTGCTGCGCTATGACGAGGACGGCTATTTTTGGTTTGTAGACCGCATTGGCGACACCTACCGTTGGAAGAGCGAAAACGTGTCCACCACCGAAGTAGCCGACGCTTTGGGCGATTTTCCTGGTCTCGACGCCATCACCGTCTACGGCGTGCAGGTGCCTGGCTGCGAGGGACGCGCTGGCATGGCGGCCCTGGTCATGCAAGAAGGCGCGCAGTTTGACCCGCAGGCGTTTTGGCAACTGGCGCTAAAGCGCCTGCCCGCATACGCTGCGCCCTACTTTGTGCGCATCTCGGCCAGCACCGATATGACTGGCAACTACAAGCTGCGCAAAGTCAATTTGCAACGCCAGGCCTATGACACTGCGGCCATTACCGAGCCGCTGTACATGCGCCGCGACGACCACAAAACCTATGCGGCACTGACCGCGTTGGACCAGCTGCAGGAAATCGTGTGGTAGAGGCCAAGGCGTGGCGCACCGAGGTGCGCGCATGGCTGCAGGCCAACTGCCCGGCCTCGATGCGCCTGCCCATCACCCCTGACGAAATGGTCTGGGGCGGCTCGCAGCTGCGTTTTGGCAGCGAAGACCAAAGACTGTGGTTTGAGCGCATGCGTGAGCGCGGCTGGTTTGCCCCGGACTGGCCCAGCGCCTACGGCGGCGGCGGCCTCAGCACCAAGCAAGCGCGGGTACTGGAGGAAGAAATGTTGGCGCTGGGCTGCCGCCAGCCGCAGTTCAACCTGGGCGTGTGGATGCTCGGGCCGGTACTGCTCGAGGTAGGTAGCGAAGCGCAAAAACAGCAACACCTGATTCCCATGATGCAAGGCCGGGTGCGCTGGTGCCAAGGCTTTAGCGAGCCCAACGCCGGCTCCGACCTGGCCAACTTGCGCACCGCAGCGGTGCAAGACGGGCAAGGCAACTTTGTTGTCAACGGCTCCAAGATCTGGACGTCTTACGGTGACCAAGGCGACTGGATGTACGCCCTGGTGCGCACCGACTCCAGCGCCAGCAAGCAAGCGGGCATCAGTTTTTTGCTGATCGATATGAAGACGCCGGGCATCACGGTCAAACCCATTGAGCTAATCAGCGGGAAATCGAGTTTTTGCGAGGTCTTTTTTGACGATGTGCAGGTTCCTGCCGACCAACTGGTGGGCCAACTGCACGACGGCTGGACGGTGGCCAAAAAACTGCTGCAGCACGAGCGCAGCGCCATGTCCAAGTTCAGCGAAGGCGCGGCCCCGTCCCACGACGCGCTGGCGGTGGCCCGACCCTATTTGTACGACGACGACGGCGCGCTGCGCGAGCCCATTTGGCGCGACCGGCTGGCTGCATTGCTCATGGACTCACACGCCTTTACGCTCACGCACCAGCGCGTCAAACAAGAGGGCACGGCGGGAATGCCCATCAGCGGCCCGGTTTCCATCATGAAACTGGTGCAAACCGAGCAAGAAGTGGCCAAGTACGAGCTGCTGACCCAGGTCATGGGTCTGCGCGGTCTGAGTTGGGAGGGCGAGGAATTTAGCGCCGACGAGCACGCCATGAGCCGCTTGCTGCTGCTGTCCAAGACCTACATCATCTCGGGCGGAAGCAGCGAGATTCAACTCAACATCATTGCC
The DNA here is from genome assembly GCA_945898115.1 of Comamonas sp. lk. Classification (GTDB taxonomy): domain Bacteria; phylum Pseudomonadota; class Gammaproteobacteria; order Burkholderiales; family Burkholderiaceae_C; genus Allorhodoferax. Next base: position 2,051 of record CAMDHS010000002.1, on the reverse strand, counting down.
AAGCGCGTGCTTGGCCTGCCGGGCTAATCCATGGGCTTTTTGCGCAATGAAGAACAGCGCCAGCTCGTGCACAGCGCCGAGGTGTTTTTGGCCGCGCAGTCCCCGGTATCGCTGCAGCGGCGCATCCGCGACAGCGGCGTGGCGCAGGCGATGGACCCAGCCCTTTGGCAACAAGTGATTGATCTGGGCTGGCCCGCCGCCGTTTTTTCAGAAGACGATGGCGGACTGGGCGTGGGCTATAGGGGCATGGGCGGCGTCTTTCAGGCCTGCGGCCGCCACCTCGCGGCCTTGCCTTTGTTGTCGTCGGCCGTGCTGTGCGGCAGCCTGTTAAGCAATGCGGGTGATGCCGTCCAAAAAGCGCGCTGGCTCGCGCCCCTTATCGAAGGCCGCTTGGCGCTGGCGCTGGCGATGGACGAAAGCGGACGCCACGACCCGCATCGCATTGCCACCCGTGCGCGCCTGGAGGCGGGTCAATGGCATGTGCAGGGTGAAAAATGGTTTGTGATCGACGGCCTGGGTGCCGACGCCTTTGTCGTGACCGCCCGGCTCGATGGTGGTGCGGGTGCGGATGCGGGTGCGGGAAACATCGGCCTGTTTGTGATGGCGGCCGACACGCCAGGCTTGCAGGTGCAGCCCTTGCACATGGCCGACAGCCGTAACTATGCGCGCATGCAACTCGCTGGCGTGCTGCTGCCCGCAGACGCCTTGTTGGCCGCCTGCCCTGACAGCGCCCAAGCGCTGGACGCCGCCCTGGACCTGGGCCGCATCTGCCTGGCTGCGGAGGCGATGGGCCTCATCCGCTATGCCTTTGACACCACCTTGGCCTACCTCAAAGAGCGGGTGCAGTTTGGCGTGCCGATTGGCTCCTTCCAGGCCTTGCAACACCGCATGGCGCGCCTGTATACCGAGATTGAAATGCTGCAAAGCTGTGTGTTGGCCGCGCTAGACGCCATCGACCAGGGCGACCCCGAGTTGCCCCTGTTGGCCAGCCTGGCCAAGGCACGCGCCTCGGACTTGTGCGAGAAAGCCATGAACGAAGCCGTGCAGATGCACGGTGGCATTGGTGTGACCGATGCGCTGGACCTGGGCCTGTACGTCAAACGTGCCCGCCTGGTGCAGCAATGCCTGGGTGACGGAGTTTTTCACCGCGCGCGCTATGCTCAACTGCGAGGCATTTAAGGTATGTCCACCACAAACCCCTCCCTGTCCGCAGACGATGCAGACCTGCTTGCGCTGGCCGCGCGCAGCCGCGCCCAATTGACCGGTCCGGGCGCGCCATTCGAGCTGCAAAGCGTCGATGTGGCTGGGAGCGCCATGGTCGCCTACCGCAAGGCCTTTGCCACGCTGCCGGCCTTGCTCGATGCCGGACGGGTCTATGGCGAGCGCGAGTTTTTGGTGTTTGAGGACGAGCGCTGGACGTTCACGCAATTTTTTAACGCGGCCGACGCCTTGGCCGCGCGCCTGCAAACCGAGCATGGCTTGCTTCCCGGTCAACGCGTGGCCATTGCCATGCGCAACCGTCCGCAGTGGGCGCTTGCTTTTGTAGCCGTGGCCCTGGCCGGTGCGGTACCGGCGCCGCTCAACAGCTTTGGCCTGCGCGAAGAATTGCTTCCTAGCCTGCAATCGCTGCAGGCGTGCTTGCTGATCGCCGACCACGACCGCCTGGCCCTGGTGCAGGACGACCTGCCCGCCTTGCAGCTGCCCTGCCTGTGTGTAGACGACGCGCAAGGGCAGCCCAGCCAAGCGTGGCACGACGCTACCGCCGCTGGAGCACCCCCCTTTACGACGCCTAGGCTCAACACCCACGATCCGGCGCTGATTTTGTTTACCTCGGGCGCCAGCAGCCAGGCCAAAGGGGTTTTGTCCAGCCACCGGGCGCTGTGCCAAGCGCTGTTCAATATCGACTTTATTGGCGCCATGTCGGCGATGACCTCGCCCGACATCGTGGCCGCCATGATGGCGCGCGGCCTGCCCCCGACCACGCTCACGGCCGTGCCTTTGTTTCATGTCAGCGGTTTGCATGCGCAGCTTCTGACCGCGCTGCGCCACGG
>CAMDHS010000001.1 GCA_945898115.1 Comamonas sp. lk | reverse complement strand
TGACGCCCACTACAACGGCTTGGCGCTGGACGCCAGCGAGGGCGAACGCATCGCCACCGCCATGCAAGGCGCCGATGTGGCCTTTTTGGGCAACCACGGCGTGGTGGTCTGCGGCCAGCGCATGGACTACGCCTATGACGATTTGTATTTCCTGGAACGCGCCTGTATGGCCCAGGTGCTGGCCTTGTCCACCGGCTTGCCGCTGCTGCCTGTAGGCGCCGAAGTGGCCGCGCTGGTGGCCCAGCAAAGCATGATCGAGCGGCTGCAGTCAGAGCTGTTTTTTGAGGCGCTGCGGCGCACGGTCTAGGGTTTAGGTTAGCGCCTTCCCCATCAGGCGCCGCCAGCGACAGCGTCGCTCTTCCGATCCCACGAGGGGTATTTCCAGGGCAGTATCTCTTCAAGGTGGGTCACTCGTGGGGTGGGCATCGTGCCGTTAAGAGCGAACTTCTCGTCAAAAGAACGGTGTTGTTCTTTTGGAATAAAAATCCAGGGTTGAACGCTCCAATGGTCTGGCACGCACGCGTCTCGGATTAAGGCAGGCGCCAATAATTGCCAGTGCGTGTCCCACGCTTTCAAGCGCGAAATTAGCCCTTGCATCGTCGATGAGTACGTCACCTCGCACAAGTACAACGTTGACTCCTCAAAGTTCACAGCCAAAACGTCGCAATACCAGTGGCGCCCCTTGTATTGCTTGTCTCCTGCATCCAAATTGACCAGGTACTCGGTATTGACAAAAACGCATCGCTTTGCCCGAAGGTATTCAGTAACGATGCTCTGGAAGTAATCCATGGTTGACTGCCTCTGATCTGCCGTAATGGCGAAAGTTTTTGGTTAATGCGCGCCATGCAGGAATGTGAAAACTGCGGTGCTTGTGCTTAAATTTTATTGCCAAATACATATTTGTTGTATTTGAATAAATTGATTCGACAAGCCGCTATAAGCGTCGAACGCTTTCAGCTTTCGCTGTCCACTTTCCCAAAAAAATCCAATTCCGCCATGCAGCTTACGCCCTGCCAGGCCAAGTACATCGCCCATGATTTGACCTTGCAGCATGCTGGAGGCGACTTGCAGCGTTTGTCACAGGCCCTGTTCAACGCCAGCGTTGACCTCAACCCCTACCAGATCGACGCCGCCATCTTCGCGCTGCATTCGCCCTTGTCCAAGAGCGTGCTGTTGGCTGACGAAGTGGGCTTGGGAAAAACCATTGAGGCGGGCATTGTTTTATGCCAATACTGGGCCGAGCGCCGCCGCCAGTTGCTGGTGATTTGCCCGGCTTCGCTGCGTCAGCAATGGGCGCTGGAACTGGGCGAAAAGTTTAATCTTCCAGCCAAAATATCCAAAAGCTTGAGCGCCAACAACGCCGCGAGCACCAAGAAATATTCAAGGTCGAAGACGACATCCAGCGCCAGCGCGAGGCCCGGGTCACCCAATTCACCGAGCGCATGAGCCAAACCACGCATACCGAAACCCTGCTCAGCGTCTGCTGGGCAATGGTCTAAACCATGTCCCAACGCAATTCCTGCCCTCAAGCTGGCGCACGCCTGCCATTGGCTTCCTGCGCTACACTTCACATCGACAACACCCCCCACGCATCTCGTCAGATCTGCGCACCATGGGGGGTTACTTTTTTGTGCCATGGCTAAGCAGCCATTCACCAAGCAGGCCCTCAGCCTGCCGGCACAAATTGCATTGCTGCGCACACGCGGCATGCTGATCCAGGACGAGCAATTCGCCCTGCAAACGCTTCAACACATCAGTTACTACCGCCTGGGCGCGTACTGGCTGCCATTTGAGGCAGACCACGCCAGCCACGGCTTCAAGCCCGACACCCGCTTTGAGACGGTGGCCGGCCTGTATGCCTTTGACAGGGCGCTGCGGCTGCTGGTGCTAGACGCCATAGAGCACGTCGAAGTCGCCCTTCGCACCCAGTTCACCCACCAGTTTGCGATCGCCTACGGCCCACACGCCTTGTCAGACCCCGGCCACTTTCAGCCCAGCCATGCGCGGTGGGCACACCCGAGCGCGCTGGAGCAATTGGCGAAAGACGTGGGCGACAGCAAAGAAGTCTTCATCAAACACTGGCGCAACAAATACTCCGACCCCTTGCCCCCCATCTGGTCGGCGGTTGAGATCATGACCCTGGGCCAACTCTCCCGGTGGTACGCCAACATCAAAGCCAGCGCAGACCGCAACCGCATTGCCCGTGTGTTTGACTGCGATGAAACCGTGCTGGTGTCCTTCATGCACCACCTGGCCATCGTCCGCAATATTTGTGCGCACCACAGCCGCCTGTGGAACCGCGAGTTCGCATTCACCTTCAAGCTGCCGCGTACTCGGCCCGCCGCCGTCGTGGGTGGCCTGCACCTGGCCAGCCCACGCAATCTTTACAACACGCTGGCCATGCTGGCCTGCCTGCTCGATGGCATGCACCAGAGCGCAAGCTGGAAGCAGCAGTGGCACCAACTGATCGCTAAACACAAACCACCCCTGCACGCCATGGGCTTTCCGGCCGACTGGCAGGTCCGCCCCATTTGGCGACTCTGACCCCCTTTTTTGTATTCGCTGAGGCTTTATCCCGCATGGCCAGGGCTTAAGTAGAAAAGAACGGAGCGATAGCCACGTATTTTTCATGACCGAACGCAACGCGACAGGCGAACTGGTGTTTATGGAGCAGGTGATGGATCGGTTGCTGCGCTAACAAATTCCGCCCCCACCAAAGCCCAAGGCAGGCGCTGCCGGTACTCGTTTTGCTGGATTAGCCTTCAAGAAATGACACACACCCTTGTCAGAATAAAAATACGCCTGGCGTTTTTGGCCTGCCAATTGGGTAGTATGCGGCTATGACCGTGCCCCCCAACCTTGCAGGCCCCGCCCCGCACCGCGACCTGTGCACCGACTGTGGCGTCTCGCGCAGCAGCGAGCCCAAGCGCTGCGCCAGCGCCTGCCAGTTCATCCAGCCAGACTATCCCCGGCTAGAGGTGCAGGTGCATGGCCGCACGCGCGACCCGGAGCGCCCCAACGAGCTGCACTTTGGCCCCCACTTGCAAACGCTGCGCGCCACCTTGCGCCAACCGGCGGTGGGCGCGCAGTGGAGCGGCATTACCACCCGCATTGCCGAGCGCCTGCTAGAGACCGGCCAGGTCCAAGCCGTGCTGGCCATGGCCCCCGACCCCCAAGACCGCTGGAAACCCGTGCCCGTGCTGGTGACCCAGGCCCAAGACATGGCGCAGTGCCGGGGCATGCGCATGGGCTACGCGCCGCTCTTGGCACTCCTCGAGCCCGCGCGCGCCCAGGGCATCACCCGGCTGGCGGTGGTGGGCGTGGCCTGCCAGATCTACGCCCTGCGCGCGCTTGAAAAAGAGCTGGGCTTTGAGCAGATCTATGTCATTGGCACGCCCTGCTCGGACAACACGACCACCGAAAACTTCCACGAATTTTTAGGCCTGGTGGCAGGCCAAACCCACGACGACCCCAAGGCGATTTCTTATCTCGAATTTCGGGCCGACTACCACGTCGAGCTGCGCTTTGACGATGGCCGGCGCCGCGAGATTCCGTTTTTGCAGCTGCCCTTGTCGCAGCTGCGGCCTGACTTTTTTCCCATGACCTGCCGCAGCTGCGTGGACTACACCAATGTGCTGTCCGACATCACCGTGGGCTATATGGGCGGCGAAGGCCAGCAGTGGCTTTTGGTGCGCAATGCGCGTGGTCAGCAAATGCTCGATTTGCTGGGCGACGAGGTGCAGCTTAGCGCGCCAGGCAGCGCGGGCAAGCGTGCCGGTGCGGTCAAAGGCTTTATTGGCAATGTGCAGCGCGCCGCCGGTGGCCTGCCGCTGCGACGCATGCCCAATTGGCTGCGCCCCATCGTGGGCTGGTTGATGCCCAAAGTGGGGCCGCGCGGCCTAGAATTTGCCCGCGCCCGGGTCGAGATGAAGGCCGCAGAAACCATCATCCACCTGCGCCGCGAAGAGCCCCAGCGCATGAAAAAAATGGTGCCCATCCATGTGTGGCAGCTCATGCAGCCCTATGGTCTGCAGCCCGAGCCGGGCGAATTGCCCGCCGCCCCTGCGCCGACCACCCCCCGGGTTTGATGCGACCGCCGCATCAAACCCCATGAGAAAGCCCATGGTCATGACCCTGATTGTTGTCTTGCTGTTCGCAACAAGCGCCTGGGCGCTTTGGACGCCAGACCGCCCCTTGGCGGATTTGCAAGCCCAATACCAGACGCCTGCGGACGAGGCCGTGGTACTGCTGGGCAACCGCCTGCGCCTGCGCGATACCGGCCCCAAAGACGCGCCCGCAGTGCTGATGCTGCACGGCTTTGGCGCCAGCCTGGAGACATGGGAGCCCTGGGCACAAGCGCTTTCGCCGCAAATGCGCGTGCTGCGCCTGGACCTGCCCGGCAGCGGCCTGAGCGGCCCGGACGCTGCGGGCGACTACAGCGACTCCCGCACCCTGGCCCTGCTGGTGGCGCTGCTCGACCAGCGCCAGTTGGGCCGGGTCAGCGTGGTGGGCCATTCCATTGGTGGGCGCATGGCCTGGACCTTTGCGGCGCGCCACCCCGAGCGTGTGAACAAATTGGTGCTGATTGCCCCCGATGGATTTGCCAGCCCCGGCATCGCCTACGGCCAGCGGCCCGAAGTGCCGGCCAGCATGGGCTTGATGCGCTACACCTTGCCGCGCTGGATGCTGCGTATGAGCCTGGAGCCCGCCTACGCCGACCCGGCCGCGCTCTCTGACGCGCTGCTGGTGCGCTATTACGAACTCATGCTCGCGCCGCAGTCGCGCAGCGCGCTGCTGGCGCGTCTGCAAGACACAGTGCTGATAGACCCCGTTCCTTTGCTGCAAAGCATTCAGGCGCCCACCTTGCTGCTGTGGGGCGAGCAAGACGCCATGATTCCCTTTGCCAACTCCGCCGACTATGTGCGCGCGCTGCCCCACGCCACGCTGGTCGGTTTTGACCGGGTGGGCCATTTGCCACACGAAGAAGCCAGCGCGCGCAGCCTGGCGCCACTGCAACAATTTTTGATAGCGCCACCATGACTGACACGCCACAAGCCCCTGCGACTGCCACGATGTCAGCCAAGACGCAAGCCACGCCTATCGCCATCGTCACCGGCGCCTCCTCGGGCGTGGGTTTGTATGCCGCGCAGGCGCTGGTGGCACGCGGCTGGCATGTGGTGGCCGCTTGCCGCGATCTGGCCAAGGCGCACCAGGCGCTGCAAGCGCTAAGGGTAGACCCGGCGCAACGCACGCTCTTGCCACTCGACCTGGGTGTGCAGGCCAGCGTGCGCGCCTTTACCCAGGCCTTTGCCGCCACCGGGCTGCCCCTGGACGCGCTGGTGTGCAACGCCGCTGTGTACCTGCCGCGCCTCAAAGCCCCGCAGCGCTCGCCCGAGGGCTATGAAATCAGCGTGGCGACCAACCACTTGGGGCATTTTTTGCTGGCGCAGTTGCTGCTGCCGGCGCTGCAGCGCCCGGGCCGGCGCCAGGCGCGGCTGATCACCCTGGGCACGGTTACTGCCAACTCCGAAGAATTCGGTGGCAAAGTGCCCATTCCCGCGCCGGCCGACCTGGGCGACTTTGCCGGCCTCAAAGCCGGTTTTCTGGCGCCGGTGGCCATGATTGATGGCAAACCCTTCAAGCCGGGCAAAGCCTACAAAGACAGCAAACTGTGCAATATGATGATGAGCCGCGAGTTCCACCGCCGCCACCACGCCAGCACCGGCATTGTGTTTAGCACCCTGTACCCCGGTTGTGTGGCCGACACCGCCTTGTTTCGGGACACGCCTGCAGCTTTTCAAACGATTTTTCCGTGGTTTCAAAAGAACATTACCAAGGGCTACGTCAGCCAGACCCTGGCCGGAGAGCGGGTGGCGCAGGTGGTGGACGACGCGGCGTTTACCGAGTCGGGCGTGCACTGGAGCTGGGGCAACCGCCAGCGTGCCGGGCGCGCCGCTTTTGCCCAACCCCTATCGACCCAGGCCAGCAGCGTGCAGCGCGCCACCCAACTGTGGGACCTGAGCGAAACGCTGATTGCGCCCGCCTAGGGCGCAGACCGGCACCCCTATTCCGCAAGACCCAGAACCTGTTTATCTTTTCCCCTGAAAGCGCTATGGCACAGACTTTTCCCTTCTCTTCCATCGTCGGCCAAGACGAAATGAAGCTGGCTATTTTGCTCACCGCCATTGACCCGAGCATTGGCGGCGTGCTGGTGTTTGGCGACCGGGGCACCGGCAAATCCACCGCCGTGCGCGCGCTGGCCGCCTTGCTGCCCAAGATGCGCGCCGTGGTGGGCTGCCGCTACGGCTGCGATCCGGCGGCTGCTAGCTGCCCCGACTGCGCAGCGCGCGCGGCGGTCAAGCCCGGCGCCATGGCCAGCCACCTGGTGAGCGTGCCCGTGGTGGACATGCCTCTGGGCGCCACCGAAGACCGCGTGGTGGGCGCGCTCGACCTAGAGCGCGCGCTGTCCCAAGGCGTCAAGGCCTTTGAGCCAGGGCTGCTGGCGCGCGCCAACCGGGGTTATTTGTACATTGACGAGGTCAACCTGCTCGAAGACCACCTGGTGGACTTGCTCATCGACGTGGCGGCGTCCGGCGAAAACGTGGTCGAGCGCGAGGGCCTGAGCGTGCGCCACCCGGCGCGCTTTGTGCTGATCGGCAGCGGCAACCCCGAAGAGGGCGAACTGCGCCCCCAGTTGCTCGACCGCTTTGGCCTGTCGGTCGAGGTCAAAACCCCGGCGGCGCTCGACCAGCGGGTCGAAGTGGTCAAACGCCGCGACGCCTTTGAGCGCGACCCCGCCGCCTTTGCCCTGCAGTGGAAAAAAGAAGACGACCGCGTGCGCCGCAGCATCGTGGCCGCGCGCAAGCGCCTGGGCGCGGTGGATATTCCTGATAGCGCGCGCGAGTTTGCTGCGCGCCTGTGCATGGCCCTGGGCACCGACGGCCTGCGCGGCGACCTGACCCTGGTGCGCGCCGCCCGCGCCTATGCCGCGCTGCAGGGCGACGCCGCAGTGCAAGAGTCGCACCTGCGCCAGGTGGCCGCGCCTGCGCTGCGCCACCGCCTGCGGCGCAACCCGCTTGACGACGCGGGCTCCGGCACACGGGTGGAGCGCGCCTTGCAAGAACTCGCACCCGCCGCCGTGGCCAGCGTGGCCTGAGCGTCGCATATTCGTTATCCAGTTGTAGCTCCGCCCATACCCGCCAGGCCATCAGCCCACGCCATGCTTCCCTTGTTCCCTGCGACCCTTGCAACACCTGCGCCAGCGTTGCCCGCTGCGTTGGGCGCCCGCACCGCTATTCCCCCCGCCCATGCAAGGTGAAGCCGCCACCGTTGCCGCCCTGTTTGCCGTAGACCCGGTGGGCCTGGGCGGTGTGGCTGTGCGCGCACCGGCCGGGGCCTTGCGCGCCGACTGGCTGGCCTTGTTGCGCGGCTTGTTGCCTGCGGGCACGCCGATGCGCCGGGTGCCGCTCAACACCAGCGACACGGCCTTGCTCGGCGGCCTGGACCTGGGCGCCACCCTGCAAAGCGGCCGGCCCGTGGTGCTGCAAGGCCTGCTGGCGCAGGCCGACGGCGGCGTGCTGCTGTTGGCCATGGCCGAGCGCATGGGCTCGGCCGCCGCCACCCGCTTTTGTGCCGCGCTAGACACCCAAACCGTGCAACTGCAGCGCGACGGTTTGGCCGCAGAGCACCCCGCGCGCCTCGGGCTGGTGGCGCTGGACGAAGGCATAGGCGAGGACGAACAAATGCCCCCCGCCTTGCGCGACCGCATGGCCTTTAGCCTGGTGCTTGACAGCGCCGCCACCGAAGAAGACGGCCCCGACTGGACTGCCCCCGAAGTGCTGGAAGCCCGTGCGCGCCTGCCCCAGGTGGTGTTGGACGACGAAGGTCTGCAAGCCCTGTGCGCTGCGGCGCAGGCCTTGGGAATTGATTCGCTGCGCGCGCCCTTGCTAGCCGCCCGCGCCGCGCGCGCTGCCGCCGCGCTGGCCGGCTGCGACGCGGTGGAAGAAGAACACATTGCCGTGGCCGCCCGGTTGGTGCTAGCACCGCGCGCCACCCGGCTGCCGCCCCCTAGCGACACCGAGGCTGCCCCCGACGATGCGCCAGCAAAAGCGTCAGACGACGGCTCCGAGCCGCCCCCGCCCGACACACAAGCCCCCCCGCCCCCCGAACCCGAGGCCGCCGAGCCGCCCCCACCCGACCCCGACGTGCAGCAGCCCGAGCCGCCTGCCGACGAGAACAGCGAAGAACCCGTCGCCGGTAGCCAAACCTTGGACGAGCGCATCCTGGAAGCAGCCCTGGCCGCGCTGCCCGCAGGCCTGCTGGCGTCCTTAAAAATCTCTCAGCTCTCGCGCGCCAAAACCCCGAGCGCGGGCAGCGCGGGCGCGGCGCAGCACAGCGCGATGCGCGGTCGCCCCATCGGCGCGCGCAAGGGCGAGCCGCGCGCCGGCCAGCGCCTCAATGTGTTGGAGACCCTGCGTGCCGCCGCGCCCTGGCAAAAGCTGCGGCAAACGGCTTCTGCTGAACGCGGCGTGGCCCCCACACCCCGGCGCATCCAAGTGCGCAAAGAAGACTTTCATGTGGCGCGCTTTCGCCAACTCGGCCAGACCACCACGGTGTTTGTGGTGGACGCCTCTGGCTCATCTGCCATGAACCGCCTGGCCGAGGCCAAGGGCGCGGTCGAGCTGCTGCTGGCCGATTGCTATGTGCGGCGCGACAGCGTGGCGGTGCTTGCCTTTCGGGGCAAGGCCGCCGAGCTGCTGCTGCCGCCTACCCGCTCGCTGGCGCGTGCCAAGCGCAGCCTGGCCAGCTTGCCCGGGGGCGGCGGCACGCCGCTGGCCAGCGCCATCGACGCGGCGCTGGCGCTGGCCGAGCAAATCCGGCGCAAGGGCGAAACCCCCATCCTGGTGCTGCTCACCGACGGGCGCGGCAACATCGCCCGCGACGGCACGCCCGGGCGCGCGCAGGCTACGCTTGACAGCCAGACGGCGGCGGCGGCGCTGCGCCTGGCCGGCATTACCGCGCTGCTGGTGGACACCTCTGCGCAGCCACACCCGGCCGCGCAGGCGCTTGCCCGTACCATGGGTGCACAGTACCTGGCGCTGCCCTACGCCGGGGCGCAGGCTGTGTCCCAGGCGGTGCGCGTCGTGAGCGGCCGCTAAGCATTCGCCACTCAGCCGGAATTCACCCGCCACTCAGCCGCCACTCAGCCGCCATTTAGCCGCCCATGCCCACCAGCCGCACGCCAACTGTCCGTTCACCACTCACCGGCCGCTTAACGAACGCCCGCCGAGCGCCCCGACCCGCCAGCAACGCCCATGCGCCAACGCCTTGACTTTGCCACCGACGGCGCCCACTGGCCGCACCGCGATTTGTCGCGCTTTGTGACGGCCGCAGGCCTGCGCTGGCATGTGCAGCATGCGCCGCACCCCGACCCCGACGCGCCCACCGTGCTGCTGCTGCACGGCACCGGCGCGTCCACCCATTCCTGGCGCGAGCTGATTCCTCTGTTGCAGCCGCAAGTCGCGGTGCTGGCCTTGGATTTGCCTGGCCACGGCTTTAGCGCCATGCCCGATGCCTCTGCGGTGCCCGAACTGTGTTCGCTGCCCGGCATGGCGCGCGGTGTGGCGGCCTTGTTGCAGACGCTGAGCATCACTCCGGCCACGGTGGTGGGTCACTCGGCCGGTGCCGCGCTGGCTTGTCGCATGGCGCTTGACGGCCTGTTGGCGCCCCAGCGCCTGGTGTCTGTCAATGGCGCTTTGCTGCCGCTGGACGGTTGGGCGGGGCAGTTTTTTTCTCCCATGGCCAAGCTGCTGGCCAAGGCGCCGCTGGTGCCTGAGCTGTTCTCCTGGCGCGCGGCGCAGGCCGATGTGCTGCAAAAGCTGCTCGACGGCACTGGCTCGCGCCTGGACGGCGAGGGCCAGGCCCTGTACCGCCAACTCATCGCCAACCCCGGCCACGCCGGTGCCGCGCTGGCCATGATGGCGCACTGGGACTTGCACACCCTGGCGCGCGATCTGCCCGCCTTGGGCACGCCGCTGAACCTGGTGGTGGGCGCGCAAGACGTGATCGTGCCGCCCCAAGTGGCCTACCGCGTGGCCGCCCTGCTGCGCCAGCAAAGTCCGCGCCCGGTGCTGGTCTTGGACGGCCTGGGCCACCTGGCCCACGAAGAGCAGCCCGGCGCTATTGCGCCCCTGGTGCTTGCCGTGCCAGCCTGAAACCGGGCTGTGCGGTTGGGCGCAAGCCCTTTTCCATCCCCTTAAAACTCCAATTTGTTGCGCCACCCGGGCGCAAATGCACGCTTTTTCTGGTTTGGGGCCGCAGATTTTCATCGGGGTATTCCCTAGGTTTAGGGCCTGATTTATCGCTCGCTCATAGCTACAGCAGCTTCGAACCTTCGCCATAAAAAATAGTTAAAGAAAAATACGTAAACCCCCGTTGACATGGATCAAGGAAGTGTCTACATTTATTTACACGGAAGCATGACAAGCCAACTTGTCACCTTAAGAGCGTAAACAAAGACACCTGGAGACTGTGCATGAAACCCATCACCCGCATTGAGCAATCCTTGGCCATGGCATTGGCTGCCGTGGAAGAGCCCGGTTGCCCGCCCAAGCTGGTGGCGGCGGTGCGCCATGCGGTGTTTCCTGGCGGCGCGCGCATTCGCCCGCAGCTGTGCTTGGCAGTGGCCCAGGCCTGCGGCCAAGACGATCCGGCCCTGACCGATGCCGCCGCCGTAGCCATCGAGCTGCTGCACTGCGCCTCGTTGGTGCACGACGACCTTCCCTGTTTTGACGACGCCGCCACCCGCCGGGGCCGCGCTTCGGTGCACTGGGCTTTTGGCCAGCCCCTGGCCGTGCTGGCCGGTGATGCGCTGATCGTGATGGCCTTCCAGACCTTGGCCTCCGCTTCGGGCCAGTCGCCCCTGCGCTTGCCGGGCCTGATGAAAATCATCGCCGACAGCGTGGGCATGCCCAACGGCATCGTGGCCGGGCAGGCCTGGGAATCCGAGTCCCGCGTCTCCCTCATGCAATACCAGCGTGCCAAGACCGGCTCGCTGTTCGTGGCCGCTACCTGCGCCGGCGCCCTGAGTGCCGGTGCCGACCCCAAAGCCTGGATGGCCCTGGGCGACTGCCTGGGCGAGGCCTACCAAGTGGCCGACGACATCCGTGACGTGATGGGCCAGGCCGAGCTGCTGGGCAAACCCGTGGGCCAAGACGCGCAGCACGCCCGCCCCAACGCCATTGCCGACCTCGGCCTGGGCGGCGCGATCGTGCATTTCGAGTCGCTCATCCAAGCGGCAGCCGAATCCATCCCCGAAGGCTCCAGCGCTGCTGCCATGCGCGCACTGGTGTGGAAAGAGTCCGAGCGCCTGGTACCGCGTGCCGCCTGCAGCCAATACCGCGAGCAGGCCCAAGCCCAAAGCGCTGCAACCGCCACGCGCCAGACCACCGCTGCCTGAGCCCCGCCCGCACCGCCCGAACACTGCCCCAACAACGCGTACACACCACCCCATGAAAACCTTGGACCTGGCCCCCCTACCCGGCGCATCCGATCGCGAGACGCCTTGGCGTGACCGCGTCGAAGCGCTGGTGGACCGCTGGATGACCAGCGACGCCTTGTACCGCTGGAGCGCAGCCAACCCGCTCACGCGCTGGGTTACACGCAGCCGGGCTCGCAAGGTGTTTGACCTGATGGCCGGTTTTGTTTATTCGCAGGTCTTGCTGGCCTGTGTGCGCCTGCGCATTTTGGAAACCGTGGCCGAGCGCCCGCGCACGCTGGACGAACTGGCCCAAGCCACGCAGCTGCCTGCTGCCGGCCTGCAGCGCTTGCTGCAATCGGCCTTGGCGCTGGGCTTGCTGGAGTTGCGAAGCCGGGGTCGCTTTGGACTGGGCCCCTTGGGTGCGCCGGTGGCCGGGCACGCTGGCATCCGCGCCATGATCGAACATCACGCTGTGCTTTACCAAGACATGCAAGACCCGGTGGCCATGCTAGCGGCCTCAGGTCAGGTCGGCGAGATGGCGAAGTACTGGCCTTATGCGCTGGACGAGGCTGACAAAGCCAAGGCTGCCGCCGACGCGCTGCAGACCGAGAAATACGCACGCTATTCCAACCTGATGTCGGCATCGCAGCCCTTCGTGGTGGACGAAATACTGGCGAGCTACCGCTTTGATGCGCACCAAGAAGTGCTCGACGTGGGCGGCGGTCAAGGCACCTTCTTGTCGCGCTTGGCACACCATGCGCCGCAGCTCGCGCTCACCCTTTTTGACCTGCCTGAAGTGGCTACGCTGGCACGCGCCAACTTTGCCCGCCAAGGCTTGTTGGGCCGAACCAAGGCAGTGGCCGGCAGCTTTTTGCAAGACCCGCTGCCCGAAGGCGCGGACCTGGTCACGCTGATCCGCGTCGCGCACGACCACCCGGACGCCGACGTGCGTACCGTGCTGGCGGCCATTTATGCGGCGCTGCCCGTGGGCGGTACCTTGCTGCTGGCTGAGCCTATGGCGCAAGAAGCGGGTGAGACGCCATTGGGCGACGCCTACTTTCATTTTTACCTGCTGGCCATGGGCGCTGGGCGCCTGCGCACCGCCAGCGAGCTGATGTCCATGATGGCCCAAGCCGGTTTTACCCACATCGAAACCGTGCCCAACGCTATGCCTTTGCAAACCCAGATTTTGGTGGGGCGCAAGTCCCGGGCCGTTCCTGCGGCTGCGGCCACTGCCTTTCATTAAGCGCCACCAGCACATAGCCACCATGCACGCCCAAGCCATCGTTTTCCAAAACCCGCAGTCGCTGGATATGCGCGCGCTGGCTTTGCCTCACTTGGGCGCGGCAGACGTAGAGCTGCAAGTGGAATACACCGGCATCAGCACCGGTACCGAGCGCCTGTTGTGGAACGGCACCATGCCCACATTCCCTGGCATGGGCTACCCGCTGGTGCCCGGATATGAGACCGTGGGCCGCGTGCTGCGTGCAGGCGACGCCGCTAGCCTCAAAGTTGGCACGCGGGTGTTTGTGCCCGGCTCGCAGTGCTTTACCGACGCACGCAATCTGTTTGGCGGATCGGCCTCGCGTTTGGTAGTGCCTGCTTCCCGCGCCACGGAAATCAAAGAGTCGCTGGCCGAGCAAGGCGTGCTGTTTGCGCTGGGGGCTACCGCCTACCACGCGCACAGCGCCGCCGGTACCCAGCAGCCCGATCTGATTGTTGGCCACGGCGTGCTCGGACGGATGATTGCCCGCCTGGCGGTAATCGCTGGCGCGAAACCCGTGGTCTGGGAAACCAACCCCGCTCGGCGCACCGGGGCCGAAGGCTACGAAGTGATTGACCCCAGCACTGATACGCGTCGCAACTACAAGTGCATTTGCGACGTCAGCGGCGCAGGCCACTTGCTCAACGAATTGATTGGCCGCTTGGCGCCTGGCGGCGAAGTCGTGCTCGCAGGGTTTTATGAGGAGCCGCTGTCCTTTATTTTTCCACCAGCCTTTATGCGCGAAGCCCGCATTCGCGTGGCTGCGCAGTGGGCGCCGCAAGACCTGCTTGACGTGATTGCGCTGGCAGCAGACGGACGCCTCTCGCTAGACGGCTTGATTACCCACCAGCACGACGCTACCCAGGCCGACGCCGCTTACCGCACCGCCTTTGGTGACGCCGATTGTTTGAAGATGGTTTTGGATTGGAGACAAACGCAATGAGCACAAGCACGATTCCCGCAGCAGCCCCCCTGAACTTCATGCGCGACATTCTGCGCACAGAAGCCGCGCAGGAGCCCGCGCCTGTGGCCACGGGTGCTGTGACCAAAGAGACCCAGATCATTGCCATCTATGGCAAGGGCGGCATTGGCAAAAGCTTCACGCTGGCCAACCTGAGCTACATGATGGCGCAGCAGGGCAAAAAAGTGCTGCTCATCGGTTGCGACCCCAAGAGCGACACCACCAGCTTGCTGTTTGGCGGACGCGCTTGCCCCACCATCATTGAGACCTCGTCCAAGAAAAAACTCGCCGGTGAAGCCGTGGCCATTGGCGACGTGTGCTTCAAGCGCGACGGCGTCTACGCCATGGAACTTGGCGGCCCCGAAGTAGGGCGCGGCTGCGGTGGACGCGGCATCATCCACGGCTTTGAGCTTCTGGAGAAACTCGGTTTCCATGAGTGGGGTTTTGACTACGTGCTGCTGGACTTTTTGGGCGACGTGGTCTGCGGCGGCTTTGGCCTGCCGATTGCCCGCGACATGTGCCAAAAAGTGATTGTGGTGGCCAGCAACGATTTGCAGTCTTTGTATGTGGCTAACAACGTGTGCTCGGCGGTGGAATATTTCCGCAAGCTCGGCGGTAACGTGGGCGTGGCTGGCATGGTGATCAACCGCGACGACGGCACCGGTGAGGCAGCTGCCTTTGCCGAGCACGTGGGCATTCCGGTCTTGTCCACCATTCCCGCCAACGAAGACATTCGCCGCAAGAGCGCCAGCTACGAAATCATTGGCCGGCCTGACTCTGTTTGGGGTCCGATGTTTGCCGAGCTGGCAGAAAACGTGGGCACCTCCACACCGGTGCGGCCCAAGCCCATGACGCAAGACGCGCTCTTGGGCCTGTTCTCGGCCTCGGCCGTTGGCCGCAACGTGGTGCTTGAGCCCGCGACCCAGTTTGATATGTGCGGCAAGACCGAAAACACCAAGCCTACGCTTGAAGTGGTTTACGACGAAGTCTGAGCGGAGCACCGGAACATGAACAAGACGATTCCCATTGTTGCCGCCCCCGCCGCTGCGCCCAGCACGGCCATCGAGGGTGATGGCATGGGTTGCCACGCGGGTGGCGAAAAAATGCTAGCCGCAGCCAAGGCGTCAGGCAAGTCCGAGATCCTAGCGCAGTACGCCAAAGACTATCCCGCCAAGCCCAACGCCGGTCCGCACGACCAGCCGCAAAGCATGTGCCCAGCTTTTGGCGCGCTGCGGGTGGGTCTGCGCATGCGCCGCACCGCCACCATTTTGTCGGGCTCTGCCTGCTGTGTGTACGGCCTGACATTCACCTCGCATTTCTACGGTGCGCGCCGCAGCGTGGGCTATGTGCCTTTCAATTCCGAGTCGCTGGTCACCGGCAAGCTGTTCGAGGACATCCGCGAATCGGTCTACAACGAGGC
This sequence comes from Comamonas sp. lk, assembly GCA_945898115.1. Classification (GTDB taxonomy): domain Bacteria; phylum Pseudomonadota; class Gammaproteobacteria; order Burkholderiales; family Burkholderiaceae_C; genus Allorhodoferax. Next base: position 33,071 of record CAMDHS010000001.1, on the reverse strand, counting down.
TGATCCGGCGAAGTACGACGCCATCGTCATCATCAACCTGTGCGTGCCCACCGCCAGCGGCGTACCACTGCAGTTGCTGCCCAAAGACATCAACGGCGTGCGCATCATCGGCATTGACGTGCCCGGATTTGGCGTACCCACCCACGCCGAAGCCAAGGACGTGCTCTCAGGCGCCATGCTGAAGTACGCCCGCGAAGAAGTCATGGCCGGCCCTGTGCAAGCGCCACGTACCGGCCGCTCTGACAAGCCCACCATCGCCTTGCTGGGCGAAATGTTTCCGGCCGACCCAGTGATCATTGGCCGCATGCTTGAGCCCATGGGCCTGGCCGCTGGCCCTGTGGTGCCCACGCGTGAGTGGCGCGAGCTGTATTCCGCCCTGGACTGCACCGCAGTGGCTGCCATCCATCCCTTTTACACCGCCAGCGTGCGCGAGTTTGAAGCCGCTGGCCGACCCATCGTAGGCTCGGCGCCCGTGGGTCACGACGGCACCGAGGCCTGGTTGCAAGCCATTGGCAACGCAGCCAACGTGCCCCAGGCCAAGATTGATTTGGTGAAAAACATCATGCTGCCCGCCATCAAAGGCGGCTTGGCCAAGATGCCTATCAAAGGTCGCATCACGCTGAGCGGCTACGAAGGCTCGGAGCTGCTGGTAGCCCGCTTGCTGGTGGAAAGCGGCGCAGACCTGCGCTATGTGGGCACCGCTTGCCCGCGCACGGTCTGGAGCGACCCCGACCGCGAATGGCTGGAGGCGCGCGGCGTGCACGTGCAATTCCGCGCATCCCTTGAGAACGACCTGGCTGCCATGCACGAATGGAAGCCCGACCTGGCCATCGGCACCACGCCCATCGTCCAGGCCGCCAAGGAACTCAGTATCCCCGCCCTGTATTTCACCAACCTGATTTCTGCCCGCCCTCTGATGGGCCCAGCCGGCGCCGGATCGCTAGCCACGGTGATCAACGCCGCCATGGGCAACAAGGCGCGCTTTGACCAGATGCGTGAGTTCTTTGGAGCCGCAGGTTCAGGCCACAGCGCCGGGGTGTGGGAAAGTGCTGCCGGCGTGCCGCAAGACCGCCCCGAGTTCAAGGCCGAGACACGGCGCTTGCTTGAAAAGCAGACCAAGAAACGCAAAGCGGAGGCCATGGTATGAGCGCCGCGCGTTACATCGCCTGGGGGTTGCCATGCTAGTGCTCGACCACGATCGCGCCGGCGGCTACTGGGGCGCGGTGTATGTATTTACCGCCATCAAGGGCATGCAGGTGGTGATTGACGGCCCGGTGGGCTGCGAGAACCTGCCAGTGACTTCGGTGTTGCATTACACCGACGCGCTGCCTCCGCATGAGCTGCCGATTGTGGTGACCGGTCTGGCCGAAGAGCAGCTTGGGCGCGAAGGCACCGAAGGCTCCATGCGCCGGGCCCATGCCGCGCTTGACCCCGACCTGCCCGCCGTGGTGGTGACCGGCTCGATCGCCGAAATGATTGGTGGTGGTGTCACGCCTGAGGGCACCAATATTCAGCGCTTTTTGCCGCGCACGATTGACGAAGACCAGTGGCAGTGCGCCAACCGCGCCATGTTCTGGCTGTGGCAGCAATACGGCCTGCGCGATGTGCCCGCGCGCACGCCCTTTGCAGACCGCAAGCCCGGCGAAAAGCCGCGCGTCAACATCATTGGCCCAAGCTACGGCACCTTCAATTCGCCCAGCGACTTGGCCGAGATCCGCCGCATGGTGCAAGGCATTGGCGCCGAGATCAATATGGTGTTCCCGCTGGGCAGCCACCTGGCCGACGTGTCGCGCCTGGTGGAGGCAGATGTGAACATCTGCATGTACCGCGAGTTTGGCCGCATGCTGTGCGAGGCGCTGGAGCGCCCCTACCTGCAAGCACCTATTGGCCTGCACAGCACCACGAAGTTTTTGCGAACACTGGGCGAACTGCTGGGTCTGGACCCCGAGCCCTTTATTGAGCGCGAAAAGCACACCACCATCAAACCCATCTGGGACCTGTGGCGCTCGGTGACGCAAGACTTTTTTGGCACCGCCAACTTTGGCGTCGTGGCCAACGAGACCTACACGCGCGGCATCCGCCATTTTCTGGAAGACGAGATGGGCTTGCCCTGCAACTTTGCGATCAGCCGTGTGGCCGGTGCCAAAACCGACAACGCCGAAGTGCGTCGCCTGGTGGCCGAGAAAACGCCGCTGGTGCTGTACGGCAGCTATAACGAACGCATTTACCTGGCTGAGATTGGCGGCGGTGGCATGATGAAAACCAGCTTTATTCCAGCGAGTTTTCCGCTGCCCATCATTCGGCGCCACACCGGCACGCCCTTCATGGGCTACTCGGGTGCGACTTACATCATTCAAGAGTTTTGCAATGCCTTGTTTGACGCGCTGTTCCACATCCTGCCCCTGGGCACCGAGATGGACAAGATCGAGGCCAGCCCCGGTCGCGCAGCCACGGAGTCCACGATTCCCTGGGAGCCGGAGGCCCACGAGCGCATGCAAGAGCTGCTGGAGCTGCAGCCGGTGTTGGTGCGTATTTCTGCGGCCAAGCGCATGCGCGACCAGGCCGAGCGCGATGCCCGCGAGACCGGGCGCGCGCAAGTAGAGGCAGAACGTTTTTCAGAGTTGTTCGGGCAATCAAGAGTGGGGGCGCTTGCATGAGCTACGCGTACCAGCCTTTGATGGCCTGCACACGCACCCGGCTTGTCCGGGGGCAAACCTGCTGGGGCATTCGTGCAACAGCAGTCCGAGCCACACCCTCACAGGTGTGGCAAGTCGCCGCAAGGCATTTTGAGTGAGGCATTAACTATGACTGATGCAGCTAACCCCTCAGGGATATCAGACGAAGAAGCTCAAGAGTTCCACCAGTACTTCGTACAGGGCTACCTGTTGTGGGCTGTAGGCGCTTTCTTCGCCCATAGCCTGGTGTGGATATGGCGTCCCTGGTTCTAAGAGAACCTTAACTGGAGGTATTTATGGCCCAACCGAACTTTAGTGATCCGTCGTTTATTTCTGATAACCACCTCAATGGTTACCGGCTGATATTCGTGCTGCTCTTCTTTGTGTTCATGGCGCTTGCCGTGTTTGGTCAGTTGCTGGCGTTGAACTGGCGCACCTGGCTACCCGGAGCGGAGGGATCAGCGACCACTTGGGTCGGTGTGAAATCTGCCGTCTATACCGTAATTTCTCAATTGAGTTAACGAAAGGAAATTCTTATGTGGCGCATTTGGCGTGTAATCGATCCCCGCAAGGCAGTCGTTTTGACCGGTTTGCTCATTGCGTTTGTGTCAACGACGATCCACCTGATTCAAATCAGTGGCGACCGTTACAACATCAACAGCTGGCATCCCGATACGGTCAAGGCCGCGAAGGCTGCACAGAACGCGGCTTTGCCGCAAAAGTAAAGACTTCGGTCTTCGCTCCGGCAGACGCATGCCGGTCATTTTTTTGATCGCTGCGTCTGTCTTTTTTGTTCTCTATTGCTTCACCGCGCTGGGACCTGTTGGACCGAATTTCGGTCGGAGGATGCATATATGTCCATGCTAAGTTTTGAACGTAAATACCGCGTGCGCGGTGGAACCCTGGTTGGGGGCGACCTGTTTGATTTCTGGGTCGGTCCTTTTTACGTCGGATTCTTCGGAATCACGACAATGTTTTTCGTGCTTACAGGCACCATGATGATTCTGTGGGGTGCGGCCATGGGGCCGACCTGGAATGTGTGGCAAATCAATATTGCGCCGCCGGACATTTCATACGGCCTGCGCCTTGCACCCATGATGGAGGGCGGCCTGTGGCAGTTCATCACGGTGTGCGCCATTGGTGCCTTTGTATCCTGGGCGCTGCGCGAGGTGGAAATCTGCCGCAAGCTAGGTATGGGCTTGCATGTGCCCGTGGCCTTTAGCATGGCGATTCTGGCCTACCTGGCGCTGCAGGTGATTCGTCCGGTGCTCATGGGCGCCTGGGGTCACGCCTTTCCGTACGGCATTTACAGCCACCTGGACTGGGTCAGCAACACGGCTTACCAGTACCTGCACTTTCACTACAACCCCTGGCACATGATTGCGGCGAGCTTGTTCTTTGCCACGGTGCTGGCACTGTCCATGCACGGCGGACTGGTGCTCTCGGCCACCAACCCCGGCAACGGCCAGGCGGTGAAGTCGCCTGAGCATGAAGACACCTTTTTCCGCGACCTGATTGGCTATTCCGTTGGCACCCTGGGCATCCACCGCCTGGGCCTGTTCCTGGCGCTGGCCGGAGTCTGGTTTGGCATTGTGTGCATTGTGGTGAGCGGCCCGTTCTGGACCGGCGCCTGGCCCGAGTGGTGGAGCTGGTGGCTCAACATGCCCATCTGGCGCAGCTAAGAACCCAAGGAGAAAATAATGGCTGAGTACCAAAACCTATTTACTTCCGTGCAGCCTGTTGGACCGCTGCATGACGGCGTGCCCCTGCCACGCGGTGACGACAAGCGCCTGGGCACGCCTTTTCTGGTGCACCTGCTCGGGCGCATCGGTAATGCCCAAATTGGTCCTATTTATCTGGGTACGCTAGGTCTGGCCTCCTTGCTGTTTGGCACGCTGGCTTTCAACATCATTGGCTTCAATATGCTGGCCTCGGTGGACTGGAACCCGATCGAGTTGCTCCGCCAGTTGTTCTGGCTGGCTTTGGAGCCGCCACCCCCGGCCTATGGTCTGAGCATTCCGCCGCTGGCTCAAGGCGGCTGGTGGCTGATTGTGGGCTTTTTGCTGACGGTTTCGATTCTGCTGTGGTGGGCGCGCACTTACCGCCGAGCCCGCCAGTTGGGGCTGGGCACGCACGTGGCCTGGGCTTTTGCGGCGGCTATTTGGTTGTATTTGGTGTGCGGCTTTTTCCGCCCCATCATGATGGGCAGTTGGTCCGAGGCGGTACCGTTTGGCATCTTCCCGCACTTGGACTGGGTGTCCGCCATCTCGATACGCTACGGCAACCTGTTTTACAACCCATTCCACGCGCTGTCCATCGTGTTCTTGTATGGCTCCGTGCTGCTGTTTGCCATGCACGGCGGAACCATCTTGGCGGTGAGCCGCTTTGGCGGCGAGCGCGAGATTGAGCAGATCGTGGACCGCGGTACTGCCTCCGAGCGTGCCGCCCTGTTCTGGCGCTGGACCATGGGGTTTAACGCCACCATGGAATCCATTCATCGCTGGGCTTGGTGGTTTGCGGTGCTCAGCCCTCTGGTGGGCGGCGTGGGCATCTTGCTGACGGGTACCGTGGTGGACAACTGGTACCTCTGGTCGGTCAAACACCATGTGGTTCCGACCTATCCGCTGGTCACCCCCATCGTGCTCGACCCCGCACTCCTTGGAGCAAAGCCATGAAGACTTCCCTGCGAGTCCTACTCGCCGCCCTGGTACCGGCCGTCGCGGCGCTGCTCAGCGGCTGCGAGCGCCCGCCGATTGAGACGGTGCAAACCGGCTATCGCGGTACGGCCATGGAGCAAATCTACAACCCCCGCACCCTGCTCAAACAGGCTTCGCTGAACCAGGCACCGGCAGCGCCCGAGGCCGCTAGCGCCGACGGCCCCAAGGCCAAGGACATTTATAAAAATGTCCAGGTGCTAGGCGACCTGAGCGTGGCACAGTTCAACCGGCATATGGCGTCCATCACCCAATGGGTGGCGCCTGAGGCGGGCTGCGCCTATTGCCACAATGTGGAAAACTTTGCCGACGACGGCAAGTACACCAAGGTCGTGGCGCGGCGCATGATCCAGATGACGCAGCGCGTCAACCAGGATTGGAAAACCCACGTGGCCGAAACCGGCGTGACCTGCTACACCTGCCACAGGGGCAACAACATCCCCACCAACGTGTGGTTTGCGCCCAAAGACCGCAAATACGCCAGCAATAGCGTGATGGGCGACTTGGCCGGGCAAAACTTGGCATCTGAGTCGGTGGGTTTGTCGTCGCTGCCCTTTGATCCGTTTACGCCCTACCTGAAAGACGCCGCGCCCATTCGCGTTAACGGCAATACGGCCATGGTGCTACGGGGTGATGCTGTCAACCGCAGTTCAACCAAGCAGACCGAACATACTTACGGCCTGATGGTGCACATGTCGGAGTCGCTCGGGGTCAATTGCACCTACTGTCACAACACCCGCAACTTCGCGTCGTGGGAAGAGTCACGGCCCCAGCGCGTGACCGCCTGGCACGGCATCCGCATGGCGCGTGACCTGAACAACGACTACATGACGCCGCTCACCGACACCTTTCCGGCCAACCGCTTAGGGCCTAAAGGCGACGTGGCTAAGGTCAACTGCACGACCTGCCACCAAGGCGCCTATAAGCCGCTGTATGGTGCGGCCATGGCCAAGGACTTTCCTGAGCTGCAGGCGCTAGCAAAGCCTTAAAGGTCTAAGCTCCTGAAGGGCCTTCGCTTTGCGCGGTGGAGGCCCTTTTTTTATTGGAGTGTTTGCGTATGAACCTGGTGCTGATGGATGTTCCTTGTGACCAGGTGAGCGTGCTGGTACTGGCCGATATCGCACCTGCGCACCGGCTGTGGGGCTGGTCGCGGATCGTGAAGGGCCCGCTTGCCTTGCGCTCGCAGGCCCAGTTGCGGTTTTCCAAAGTGCTGGGCAGCGGCTTTGACGGCGGCTTTGGCCTGCGGCCAAGCGCCTCGCGCCAGGGCGTGTTTGCGGTGTTTGGCAGCCGGGGCGCGGCGGACGACTTTATTGCCTATTCCGACGTAATGCGCGGTTACCGCGAGCGCGCCAGCGAATGCTGCGTGCTCAAGCTGCGCACTTGGTCGTGCCGAGGCAGTTGGGACGGCCAAACGCTGGAGCCCAGCATTGCGCCCCCTAACGCCGGCCCCGTGGCAGCGCTTACCCGCGCGTCCATTGCGGTGCGCAAAGCCCCTGCCTTTTGGCGCCACGCGCCCGCATCCCAAATAGCGCTAGAGGCTGCACCCGGCTGCCAGCTTGCGGTCGGTCTGGGCGAGGCGCCGTTTTTGCGCCAAGCCACGTTTACCCTGTGGGACAGCGTGGCCGCGATGGACGCTTACGCCCGCTCCGGCCCCCACTTAGAAGCCATCAAGGCGGCGGCGAAAGAGCAGTATTTCACCGAGTCCATGTTTGCGCGCTTCGTCACCCTGAGCGTCCAGGGCACCTGGAAGGGCCAACACTATGGCTGAATCGCTGCGCACGCGGCGCGTGGTGGTGGTGGGTGCGGGCATTGGCGGCCTGGTCAGCGCGCTACTGCTGGCCCACCGCGGACTGGACGTGACGCTGGTAGAAGCTGCCGCCACGCCCGGGGGCAAGATGCGCCAGATTGTGGTGGACGAGGTGGCGGTGGATTCGGGCCCCACGGTGTTCACCATGCGCTGGGTGTTGGACCAAATGCTCTCAGAGATTGGCAGCTCACTAGAGAGCCTGCTGCAGCTCTCGCCCATTCACGTGCTGGCGCGCCACGCCTGGCGCGGCAGCGAGGGCACGCTTGATCTGCACGCGGATACCGAGCGCTCGGCGGACGCGATTGCCGCCTTTAGCAGCCCGGCCGAGGCCCAACGTTTTAAGCAGTTTTGCCAGCAAACCCGCGCGCTCTACCACGCGCTGGAAAAGCCCTACATCCGCAGCCAGCGTCCCAGCCTCTTGAGCATGGCGCAAGACCTGGGGCCGCGGGGCCTGGGCACGCTCATGGGCCTGGGCCCGTTTGCCACGCTGTGGAGCAGCCTGGGACGGCATTTTCATGACGTGCGCTTGCAGCAGCTGTTTGCCCGCTACGCCACCTATTGCGGCTCCTCGCCCTGGGCGGCGCCCGCCACGCTGATGCTGGTGGCGCAGGTAGAGCTCGACGGCGTGTGGTCGGTGAATGGCGGCATGCACGCGGTGGCGCAGGCACTGGCGGCCCTAGCGCAGACCCGGGGCGTAAAGCTGCGCTACGGCGTGGCTTGCAGCGAGATTGAAACCACACAGGGGCGCGCCAGCGGCGTGCGCCTGGCCAATGGCGAGCGCTTGGCCGCAGACGCGGTGGTGTTTAACGGCGACGTGGGCGCGCTGTCTCAGGGCCTGTTGGGCCTGGGGCCGCTGCGTGCGGCGGCACCCGTGGAAGTGGCGCAGCGTTCGCTGTCGGCCGTGACCTGGTCTATGCGTGCGCAGGCCAGCGGGTTTGCCTTGGTGCGGCACAACGTGTTTTTTGACCACGACGACCGCAGCGAATTTGACGATATATTTTCCAAGCGCCGGCTGCCTGAACAAGGTACGGTGTACCTGTGCGCCCAAGACCGCGACGACCACGGCCTGGCCCAGGCTGGTCCCGAGCGCATGCTGGCCCTGGTTAACGCCCCGGCCGACGGCGACAGCCCCGCATTTGATGATTCAAGGATACAAGCATGCGAACTCCGAAGCCTGGCGCTCTTGCGCCACTGTGGCCTGACGCTGCAGGCCCAGCCGCACCAGGTGGTGCGCAGCACGCCGCAAGACTTTGGCCGGCTGTACCCGGGCACGGGCGGGGCGCTGTATGGCCGCGCGACCCACGGTTGGATGTCGGCCTTTGCGCGGCCATCAGCGCAGAGCAAGGTGCCGGGCCTGTACCTGGCGGGGGGCAGCGTGCACCCGGGGCCGGGCGTGCCCATGGCGGCCATGTCGGGGCGTTTGGCGGCCGCGACGCTGATGGCGCACCTCGATTCGACCAGCCGGTCGCGCCGGGTGGCTATCTCTGGTGGTATGTCGATGCCCTGAGCGACGACGGCCAGCACGGCCTGTCCATCATCGCTTTTGTGGGCAGCGTTTTTTCACCGTACTACGCACTCGCCCGTGGCTTGAATGGTGGCGTGGCCGACCCCGAAAACTTTTGCGCTATCAACGTGGCGCTCTATGGCGCCCAGGGCCGCCGCTGGAGCATGACCGAGCGCGGGCACAAGCACGTGCAACGCAGCCAAAACCGATTCACCGTGGGCCCTAGCCAGCTGCACTGGAATGGCCAGCAGCTGGTGATTTACATTGACGAGGTCAACGTGCCCATCCCCATGCGCGTGCGCGGGCGCGTGACCGTGCAGCCGGTGGGCCTGAGCCCTTTTGTAACCGGGCTAGACGCCGACGCCCGCCACCGCTGGGGCCCGATTGCCCCGTGCTCGCGCGTGACGGTCGAGATGCAAAACCCCCAGTCCCGATGGAGCGGCCACGCCTATCTGGACAGCAACGAAGGCGACGAGCCGGTGGACCGCGCATTCAAGGAGTGGGACTGGGCCCGCGCCGAAATGGCCAATGGCGACACCACCGTCATCTACGACGTGCGCCCCCGCCACGGCCCAGACCGCGTGGTAGCCCAGCGCTTTGCCCCCAGCGGCCAGACCAGCGCCTTTACCGCGCCACCGCGCCAAACTTTGGCGGCTTCCAAATGGCGCATAGGCCGCACCATGCGCAGCGAAGGCGGCGCTGGCGCATCCGTAGCCCAGACCCTGGAAGACACGCCTTTTTACGTGCGCTCGGTCTTGCGCGCCGACCTGCTTGGCGAACAAGTTACCGCCGTGCACGAGACCCTGAGCATTCCGCGCCTGGTGTCGCTGCCGGTGCGGCTCATGCTGCCTTGGCGGATGCCCAGGAGAGGGTAAGGGAGTGGGCAGGCGCGCCTAGGGATGCGCTACGGGGAAATCGTCACAGCCTTACAAGGCTAGAAACGTGCAAAGCCAGAGATGATGGAATCCACGATTGCGCTGAAGGGCCTAGGCCGCCAACGCACTATCACCGACCAGCTCAAGATACGCATCTTCTAGGGTCACCGGTTGAACACTTACTGCGCTGACCTGTGTACCGTCTAGCGCGTCAACAATCTCGCGCAAGCCCAAGTCGCGAGGAAGCAAAAGACGCATCTGCCCCGCATGTTGGCGAACTGCCCAACCCAGTTCAAGTGCCCGTTGCATGATGGCTTCGTTATTTACAGATTCCACCTTGGCCACCGCTTGGCCTGGTATGCGGGCCAACAATTCAGGCACGCTACCCTGGGCCACGACTTTGCCGCTGCGCATGAGCGCGACTCGGCTGCACAGCCGCTGGGCCTCGGCAAGATGGTGGCTGGTTAACAAAATGGTCGTGCCGCTGTCACGCAAGTCTTCGATCAGACGCCAAAGATCCATGCGCGCTTCCAAATCCACAGCAGCGGTGGGCTCGTCAAGCACTAGCAACTGGGGTCGGTGTACCAAGGACACAGCCAGGTGAAGCCGCTGTTGCCACCCCCCCGAAAGTTGGCCCACTCGGGTGGTGGCAAAGTTTTCTAGCCCAAAACTGTGCATCAGTTCTGCCACCCGCTGTTTGCGTTCTTTTTCTGAAAGGCCGTAGAGCCGGGCAAAAAAGTGCAGGTTTTCAGCGGGCAGTAAATCGGGGTACAAGGCACAGTGCTGCGTGCAAAGGCCAACCAGGCCGCGTGCGCGATAACTCAGTTCGTTCAATGGCTCACCCATGAGGCGGACCTGCCCACCGTCGTAGGACAGTAGTTTGCAAACGATGTTCATAACCGTGGACTTGCCACACCCGTTGGGGCCTAGCAGACCCACAAGCTCACCTTGCGCTACCCGCAGACTAAAACCATCTAGGACATGGTGGTTACCAAACCACTTGTGAACATCATCCAGTTGTAGCGCTGCCGTCATTTGGATTTTTCCGTACCCAGCAGATGCTGATAGGACTGAATGCCTAAAGCCAGAGAGAGGCCACAAAACACAAATAGAAAGGTTAATTCAAAACGCAGTTCATTGAAGCCTTTGCCATAGGCTGCTACCCCTTTGAATGCCTGATTCATGTGCAACATGGGGTTGATTTGGGCCACAGTTTGCATACCTTGGGGCATGATTTCGAGTGGGAAAAACGTTCCGCCCAATACCAACAAGGGCACACCAATTGCAGACAAAGCCACCACCACTTCTTCGCTGCGCCGCGCAAAACGTGCTCCCAGAAAAAATCCCATACCCACGTAGGAAAATACGGTCAGCAGCAAAATCAATCCACCCAGTAAAAGACTGCCATGGTATCGAGCGCCAATGACCATGGCAATGCTGTAAAGCATGACCACTTGCACTAAGGCCAACAACAACTGTGCAATGACAACGCCCAAAAAGTACGCTGCGGGGTGCAGGGGTGTGGTTAGTAAACGGGGTAGAGTGCCGCGTTCGCGTTCGGCAGCGATCACCGCGACGGTGCCGCCCAGGCAGCTAAAAAAAAGCGCGGCGCCTACCAAAATGCCAGCCGCTGCGGCATCCAAGCCGGCGCGCATGCTGTCGTTGTGCGCATAGACCAAACCGAACAGCAGCATCATCGTCGATGGAAACACGGCCCAAAAAATCAGGCCGCGCTTTTGCCGCCATTGCTCCAGCAACAGCCGTTGCGCAACGGCAAGTGTTTGTACCCACAAAAGCTGGCTGGTGTGCATCACATCGATCGCTTAAATGTAGCCGCATCTGGTAGCACCGTATCTAGGGCTTTTGCGGACATTAGCACTCCCGGTATGCCTGCGCCTGGGTGGGTGTTGGCACCCACCATGAACAGGTTTTTAATGTCTTCGCTCCGGTTGTGCGGTCGAAACCAAGTGCTTTGCATCATCAGCGGTTCGAGCCCAAAGGCCGCGCCTTTGTACGATAACAAGTTGTCTTGAAAGTCTTGCGGGGTCGTCATCATCGAAACCGTCAGGTGCGCGCTTAAATTGGGGAGAACAGTTGCCTCCAGCGCTTTAGCAATGGCGGCGCGGTAAGGCTCTGCATGGCTAGCCCAGTCTGTACCGCTTTGCAGGTTGGGGACGAGTGCCAGAACATAAAAGGTATCGCAGCCCTGCGGCGCCATGGCCGGATCGGTGGCGGTCGGGCGATGCAAGTAAAGGCTGAAATCTTTAGACAGACGGTGGTTTTTGAAGATGTCTTTCAACAGCGCTTCATAGCGTGCGCATAGCAGCATCATGTGATGCGGGACGTCGTCAAACCGTTTGTTGGTGCCAAAGTACCAGACAAAAAGGCCCATGGAATACTTGCCCCTCTCGATCTTGGCGTCCGTCCACACTTTGCGGTATTTCGCCTCGATCAGGTTTTTGTAAGTCCAAGCCGCGTCGGCATTGCAGACCACAATATCAGCAGGAATTGTTTCTCCGGTGGCAAGCGTCACGCCACAAGCCCGCCCATCGGTGACATCGATGCGACGAACTTCAGCGCCCGTGCGCAGACTGCCGCCCATGCCTTGGATCAAATCTACCAAGCCGTCCACCAAAACCCCTGTGCCGCCCATCGTCCAGTGCACGCCAAAGCGTCTTTCCAGCGCATTGATGAGTGAGTACACGCAGGTCACAGAAAACGGATTACCCCCAATCAAAAGCGATTGCAGGCTCAAGACTTGGCGCAATTTGGGGTGCTTAATGTGCGTGGCGACCATCGCATGCAGACTTCGCCAGCCCTTCACGCGGACAATAGTCGGCACAGCCTTGAACAGATCGCCCATGCTGTCAAAGGATTGGCAGCTCAAGGTGTCAAAGCACAGATTCAAACAAAGGTCCGCTTCAGCCAAGAAGGCGGCGTATCCCGGCCCAGCCGTGGGATCGATGCGCAGGACCTCAGCGCGCATTCGCTCGGGGTCTCCGCTGTAATCGAAGTGGTCCCCGTCTTCGAACCGGATTCGGTAAAAAGGGTCCAGTAAACGCAGCACTACGTCATCGGCCAATTGGCGTCCCGCCAGACCCCACAGCTCTTCAAGCAAGAGGGGTGCAGTGACGATCGTCGGGCCAGCATCAAAGGTGTGGCCGTCGACATGGAACACGCGGGCCCGACCGCCTGGCTCATTTAACTTCTCCAGCACCTGCACATGCCAACCTTTGGCGCACAAGCGCACGGCTGCCGCCAACCCACCAAAGCCGCTACCAATGACCAGAGCTACAGGGGGTTTGGTGTCTGCCTTAAGTATGGGCTGCTCAGTGGCGCTGGCGTTCATCGGCATCAACCTAATGTTTTGGCATTTCGCTTTTTGTTGAAAGGCTTAAAGACCTTCGATGCAGAATATTTTGATCGAAAGTCATAAAGCGGGCCTTTACTCCTGCCAATGACCTTGCCCTTGGTCCCCAAGCTGAGCTGTAGACGTTTTTTGATGCCCAGCTTGACGCTAGCGCTCGAACATTCGCGGACTGCGTCGGGCGCAATGCCTTAAAAGCACTTCATGGGCAGCAAAGAAACCTCACCGCAGCGCCAACGGACGCTTTGGGGCAGTCCACCAAAGACCGCCTAGACCATGGGCGTCACCTGGCGCTTTAGCACCAGCAGCCAGACCAGCGCCTTTGCCGTGCCGCCCCACCCGTAGACCAGGCTGTGGAAGCCACGCCTTTTTACGTGCACGCGTTCTTGCGCGCCGACCCGTTGGGCAAACTGGTATCCGCCGTGCACGAGACCCCGAGCACCCCGCGCCTGTTGTCGGTGCCGACTCCGCTGATGCAGCCTTGGCGGATGCCCAGGAGGGGGTAAAGACTTGCGTTCTGGGCTGTACGCTGGGTCAATCCCGAAAACCCTGCGTGTCCCTGTCGCGACTATTTCAGGTCGCGCCATTCAGGGGCTTAGATTCCACTGCGGATAATTGCCCGCACTGCGCTGGAGCATCTCGCGCCATACGCCCCCGTCCTTTTTGGAAACAAAAGTTTGAAAGCACCCGCCATGTTCCAACCCGGTCTGATGATGAACCTGCCCTTGTTACTGTCTAGCGTGATTGAGCACGCCGCAGCGCAATATGGCGCCGTTGAAGTCGTGTCCCGCGAGACCCACGGTCCGCTGTTTCGCTACACCTACGCCGACTGCGCGGCGGGCGCGCGCAAGCTGGCCAATGCGCTGGCCGGTTTGGGCCTCACAGGCGGCGACGCGGTAGGCACGATTGCCTGGAACAACCACCGCCACCTGGAGGCGTATTACGCCGTATCGGGCAGCGGCATGGTCATGCACACCTGCAACCCGCGCCTGCAGGCGCAGCAGCTCATCTACATCATTAACCACGCCGAAGACCGCGTGGTCTTGTTCGACGCCACCTTTGCGCCGCTGGTCAAGGGCATTGCCGCGCATTGCCCCGGCGTGCGTGCTTGGGTTTGTCTGGCCGACGCGGCCAACACGCCGGCTATTGACGGGGTAGCGAATGTGCTCTCCTACGACGCACTGGTCGCCCCTTGCAGCGATGTGTTTGCCTGGCCGCAGTTGGACGAGAACACCGGTGCGGCGCTGTGCTACACCTCGGGCACCACCGGCAACCCCAAGGGCGCCCTGTATTCGCACCGCGCTATCGTCCTGAACGCCATGTCGGGCTGCATGCCCGGCCTACTGTCGCTCTCGCCCAGCGACACGATTCTTCCTGTGGTGCCCATGTTTCACATCAACGCCTGGTGCATTCCCTATGCCGCGCCCATTGGCGGCACCAAGCTGGTCTTGCCCGGCCCCAAGCTCGACGGCCAGTCGATCTACGAGCTAATGGAGTCCGAAGGCGTGACCATCAGCGCCGGCGTGCCCACCATCTGGCAAGGCCTCTTGGCCTATGTGGAACAGCACGGCCTGCGCTTTAGCACCATGCGCCGCACCGGCGTGGGCGGCTCGGCCATGCCGCAGGCCCTGATTGCCAAGTCCATGAACGTGTACGGCGTGGACGTGCGCCACGGCTGGGGCATGACCGAGACCACCGCCATCGGCACCATGAGCACTTTGCCGCCCCAGTCCAAAGACTGGACCTCAGAACAAAAACAGGCCTTGCTGGCCAAACAGGGCCGCAGTGCCTTTGGCGTAGAGATCAAAATCGTCAGCGAAGACGGCGCCACCCTGCCGCGCGACGGCACATCGCAAGGCGAACTCATGGTGCGCGGCCACTGGATTATCTCGTCCTACTTCAAGGGCGAGAAGTCGCCCCTGGTTGACGGCTGGTTCCCCACCGGCGACATTGCCACCATCGCCCCCGACGGCACCATGCAAATCCGCGACCGCACCAAAGACGTGATCAAAACCGGCGGCGAATGGATCAGCTCCATCGACCTGGAAAGCGCCGCCGTCGGCCACCCCAGCGTGGCCATGGCCGCCGTCATTGGCGTCAAACACCCCAAGTGGGACGAACGCCCCTTGCTCTTCATCGTGCGCAAACCCGGCGCCACCTTAGAGAAGGAAGAAATCCTGAAATTCCTGGAAACCAAAGTCGCCAAATGGTGGGTGCCCGACGACGTGGTCTTCCTCGAATCCCTGCCCGTGGGCGGCACCGGCAAGGTGCAAAAGGGGGATTTGCGCAAGGAATATGGCGGGGTGTTTAGCTGAAGCTGCGCTACGTCACCGAGCATTAGCGTGAACGGGCGCCAAGCGTCCGCCCACCGGTCAACCCGGAAATTCAATCAGGCATGCGCATGGTCCTCGGGCTGCACCGACAGACGCAGCCCCACGGTCTTGAGCACCGCCAGCAGCGTCTTGAGCGTTGGGTTACCCGTAGGAGACAGAGTTCGGTAGAGCGTTTCACGGCTGATGCCGGCTTGTGCCGCTACATAAGCCAAGCCACCATAGGCTTCGGCCACGGTGCGTAGCGCAAGCAAGCCGGCAGACCGATTGTCGGGATCGTCCAGCGACTCCATGGCCGCCTTCAAATACTCCACGGCCAATTCCCGGTCGGCGCGCAGTTCAGCGATTTCTGCTGAGTGATGTGACACAGCGCCTTTTAGCTTGGTCATGTTTGCCTCCTTTTCCATTCTGCCCACAACTCCTTGGCCCGCCGAAGATCTTTGGGCTGGCTGCTTTTGTCACCGCCGCAAATCGGAGCCCACGCGGACATTGAAGGTTCCGATGTAGGGTTTGTTAGCCGCTTTGCCGGTCTTCTCGCAAAAGGCCAGGTAGCGATCCACCGCAGCTTGAAAATTGGCTTTGAGCGCTGGCACCGTGTCACCTTCGTAGGGTGACGATGTCGTCGATAAACAGCACTTTGCCAACAAGGCACTCGTCTTCCAGGCTGGCATCCACCGAGCCGGTAAAGCCTTTGTAGATCAATTTATTGGCTGACATCATTCATCTCCATGGCGCCGGTGCGTTCGATTGCATCCTTGGCGCTTTTCACTTGATAAGGTTTCAGTAGTCCCGAAGGATGGGTCTTTGACATGGACAGTCGCAGGCCAGTCGCATGCTCAAAGATGTAATGTGACCCGCCGTCACAATGATTGCTAAAGCCAGCCCGGGTCATCACGGTCACCATCGAATACGCTCTTTATACACAGGCCTCGGAGGTTTTTGTGCGGACTCAGGCCGCTGAGCGTTTAGCCGAACAGGTCGCGCGTTTTACCCTTGCCCAGCGCGCCACGGCGCATTAGCCCAGGCGGCGGTCCGCCGACTGGATTCTCTAAACGGTAACCGCCTCCACCCCTTTTTTCTCGATCAGTTGCAGCAGCTTTGCTGACGAGCCGCTGGGGTGCTTGCCAGACTTGGGCGATTCCCACTTCTGGACCGCCGACACGCTGACGTTTAAAAAGCCTGCAAAAACCGACTGGCTCATTTTTGCCTTGGCCGTTCGGATTTGAACCACCGTTTCGGCGCTGTAAACCGGTGGCGGCGCGCACAGCGCCTGGATCTGGCCCATGTCCGCCTTTGAAAGCAGACCATGTCCGCGCAAGGCCAATGCCATTTCCAACATTTCGCCCGCGATGCGACTGCTGCTACTTTTCGTCTTTCCCATTGCAAATCTCCTTGATGGTTCCGTCTGCCGCAAGCGCGTCGAGCCTCTCGGGGCTTACCGCCTGCAATCCTTTGGCGATGATCTTGGCGGCACCCAATTCGCCGTCCGAAAAGTCAGCGCCTGTCTTGCCCAGGGTCAAAGGTCTTGGTTTTGAAAACGCGCCGGGTGCCCACAGTCTAATCTTTCATAGCACGAGGTGCAATAGACGCCGGGAAATTCGCATCGCGTGTCGCAGTGGGTGCGGGGCACAACTTTTGCCGCAAACTACTACGTGCGGCGCCGCTAAGTATGGCTGGCTGATTGGCGCTGTCCGCGTCTGCATCGTTTAAGTTGTGCACTCTTGTCTCTCCGCTTTAGGGGGGACATAACACGGTTGCTTGCCAATTTGGCTATGGAGTTGCGCAGAAAATTTAGGTGAGGCGCCCACCGCGCCTACCATCACCATCACCCCTCCCGCCGCGCCCGCTCCAGCGTCCGTTCCCGCTCGCGCGGCCCGAAGGACGAGGCCAGGGCGCCTTCGGCTTGCAGGCCTTCTATGTAGATGGCTTCGATTTCTGGCGCGGCGCGGCGCAGTTCGCGTTCGGCAAAAGGCAGGTGCAAGAGCGCGCGCAGCGCGTACAGCAGGCGCAGCCAGCCGGGGATGAAGATGCGGCTTTTGCGACGGGCCATGCCGTCCACGATGGCGCGGGCTGCGTCCTCAGGACTGGTTTCGCTGTTCATGGGGCCGGGCATGGTGGCGCGCAGGCGCACAAAGCCCGGGTGCAGCGCGCCCTCGGTGACCAGCGGCGTGCGTACCCAGCCGGCGTGCACCACGCCTACGTCCACGCCGTGTGCGGCCAACTCAATGCGCCAAGAGTTGCCCATGGCTTCCGCCGCCGACTTGCTTGCCGCATAGGCCGACATGACCGGTGGGTGGGCAAAGGACGAGACTGAGGCGTTGATCAGCACATAGCCGCGCGCTCGCATGAGCGCTGGCAGCGCGGCGCGCACCGTGTTGAACACGCCAAACACATTGACTTCCACGCAGCGCTTCCAGGCCTGCGGGTCCACATGCGCCAAGGGGCCAAAGGCGGCCACACCGGCGTTGGCAAACACGGCGTCAATATGGCCATGGCGCGTCAGAGTCTGCGCCACCACTTGCTCCATGGCGGCTAAATCGGTCACGTCGGCTACCAGGTGCATCGTGCCGGGGCCACAGCGTTCGGCCATGTGCGCCAACGGTTCGGCGTCGCAGTCCACCAGCACCGGCAGGGCGCCGCGTTGCAGCAGTTCTAGCGCTGTGGCTGCGCCAATGCCAGAGGCGGCGCCAGTGACCAGAACGACCTGACCTTGCAATGATTTTTGGGTTGCGGACATGGTGCGGCCTTGGTGGTTTGTGCGCAGCACGGTGAATGCGCAGGGGATGGCTGGGGCGCGTGCAGTCTAAGCCGGCTTGGTCACCATCAGGTAGACGATGGGCAGCGGCAAGACGGTGGCCAGCGCGCCAGCGGCTTGCCAGATGCGGGAGAGGCGCCAGTAGTCCTCGCCCACGGTGTCGCTGGCGAGCAGCAAGGTACGTTGCTTTAGTTGAATCGGCACCAGTACGAAGAGCCAGATCAAGCCCGAGAACGTCAGCAAGGCATACGACCACTGGATCCAGGGGTGCGAGGCCTCGCCGCCCAGGTTCAGCGCCATGCCGTGGCCGGTCCACACTACGCCAACGGCGCCGACCAGCGTGAACAGCGCGTCGGTAATCAGCACCATGCGGTTGCTGAACTGGATGATGGCGTGGTTGCGCGTGCGCTCGGCCAGCAGCGCCCACACGCCGCTGACGATAACGTTGCCCAAAAACAGGCAAGCGCACACGAGGTGGATGATTTTCAGGTTAGGTGCCATTCGGGCCCTTGGCGCTGGATGCGTCTTGCGCGTCTTGCTTACCTTGCGCACTTTGCGCCGCTTCGCGCTTTTTGCGGGTTTGCTCGCGCGCCTGGCGCAGATCGCGCCATTGCCAGCCTATGAACAGTGCGCCCGCGCACACCAAAACAAGAACCTCGACGAGCTTGAGCAAGCGCCGCTCCTAGCGCCGTGCGCGTTCGCGTTGCTCCAGTCGGCCAAACAAGTCCACCATCCACTCCACCCGCTGATCGAAGCTGCGCTGCGGGATAGTCCAGGGTTTGTTGTCAAGCGCTGGGCTGCGGTCGCGCGCGACCACGTCCACCAAAAAAGCAATTGCGGGCACCGGGCTCAACGCCACTGCGGGCAGTGCCGGAGCCTTGACCGCCACCGTGGCTGCGCGGGCGATCAGCGCGAGCTTGCGGGTGGTGGACACCACGGTCCGCTTGTCAATTGAGTTCAGGCCTTCGCGCTCAAGCTGCTTGCCGATTTCGGCGTAAACCAAGCGCGCGGCCTGGATGGCTGGGCGGCAGTCCCAGGGCAGTTCGGCCAGGCCAAACTCGCCGCGTCGGTAGAGCACATCGGCGCGCATCAACAGGCGCTGGGTAAAGCCGGCAATGCGGGCGTCAAATACAGGTGCGGCCAGCCAGGCGTCGGCGTCCATGCCGATTTCGCGAAACCAGGCGCGCGGAATGTACAGGCGACCATTGCGCGCGTCTTCGCCAATGTCGCGGGCAATATTGGTAAGCTGCATGGCCACGCCGAGCTCGCAGGCGCGGGCAATCGCGGTCTCAGACGCGGCGCCCATGATGGTGGACATCATGGCGCCCACGGTGCCTGCCACGCGTGCGCCATAGGCCTCTACATCGGCCAGGGTTTCATAGCGCCGACCTTGCGAGTCCCACAAAAAGCCGTCCAAGAGCGCGTCAAGCAGGCCGCGCGCCACGCCGTAGTGGTGCACCACGTGGGCCAGCGCCCGGTCCGCGTCTTGTTCGCTGGGCCGGCCCTCATAAATCGCGTCGAGCCGCTGTTGCAAGTCTTGCATGGCCAGTACCGGGTCAGTGCCCAGGTCAATCGCGTCGTCGGCCAGGCGGCAATAGGCGTACAGCGCGGTAGCGGGTGCGCGCAAGCGCACAGGCAGCAACTTGGACGCAGCAAAGAAGGACTTGGAGCCCCCGCGCATCAGCGCGGTACAGGCCTGCAAGTCATAGGCCGACACCGGCGTGGTCGCAACGCTGGGCTTAGGCAAAGGATTTGACATCGGGCACCACCTGTTCAAGCATTTTTGCGGACATCAACACACTGGGAACACCAGCACCTGGTTGGCTGCTGGCGCCCACCATGTACAAATCTTTCACGTCCTGGCAGCGGTTGTGTGGCCGAAACCAGGCGCTTTGCGTCAATATGGGTTCCAGGCCAAAGCCCGCGCCCTGGTAAGACCATAGCCGGTCTTGAAAGTCCTGCGGCGTGGTCACGCGCTGGCTCACGACGTGCTGGTTCAGGTCGGGAAGCACCGATTCCTGCAATGCGGTGGCAATCGCCTGGCGGTATTGCTCGGACACGGCGGGCCAGTCGGTACCGCTGGCCAGGTTGGGCACCACTGAGAGCGCATAAAAGCTGTCGCAGCCCTCGGGCGCCAGCGACGGGTCGGTGGCCGTGGGGCGGTACAAATACAGGCTGAAGTCTTTGGAAAGGGTGTGGTTTTTAAAGATGTCTTGCAGCAAGCCTTTGTAGCGCGGGCCCAGCACCATCATGTGGTGGGGCACGTCTTCGTATCTGCGATTGGTGCCGAAGTACCAGACAAACAGGCCCGACGAATAATTGCCCTTGGCGATTCGCTTATTTGTCCAGTGCTTGCGGTGCTGCGGCGCTATCAGGTGGCGGTAAGTCCAGGCGGCGTCGGCATTGCTGACCACAATGTCAGCCTTGATGAACTCGCCGGTGTCTAGCTCAACACCACTGGCACGCCCGCCTTCAATGCGGATTTGTGTCACGGGCGCGTTGTAGCGGATGGGCACTTTGCGGTCGTGCAGCAGCTTTACCAGTTCGCGCACGATGGCGCCGGTGCCGCCCATGGCCGAATGCACGCCCCAGCGGCGCTCAAGGGAATGGATGAGCGCATACACGCAGGTGACTGAGTAGGGGTTGCCGCCTATGAGCAACGGATGAAAGCTCATCACGATGCGCAGTTGCGGGTGTTTGATATGCTGGGCCACCAGGCTGTAAATCGAGCGCCAGGCCTGCATCTTGATGAGATTGGGCATGGCCTTAATCACATCGCTTACCGTCTCAAAGGCCACCATGCCCAGCTCTTCAAAGCCGAGTTTGAAGCAGCGCTCTGAGGCCACCAGCAGGTTCTTGAAACCTTGCACGTCCTCGGGGCTGATGCGCGCAATTTGCTCGAGCATGGCATCGTCGTCGTTGCTGTAGTCAAAGTGGCTGCCGTCATCAAAGCGGATGCGGTAAAAAGGCGACATCAGCCGCAGGTCCACATGGTCTTCCATGCGCTCTCCGCACAGGGTAAACAGCTCGCCAATGAGGTGCGGCAGTGTGATGATGGTGGGGCCGGCATCGAAGGTAAAGCCGTCTTGCTTGTGCACATAGGCGCGTCCGCCGGGGGCGTCGAGCTTTTCCAGCATTTGCACGCGGTAGCCCTTGACGCTCAGGCGAATAGCCGCAGCCAGTCCGCCAAAGCCAGTGCCAATCACCACGGCCAGCGGTGCCTCGTCCCCCGCAGTGCCGCTGCCGGAAGCCGAGCTCCAGCCGCCTTGGCCAGACGAGGCGCCATCAACGGATTTGAAATAAGGTGTCATGCTTGTCCAATGTGTCTCGCACCGCCAGGCTGGCGGTCTGTGGGGAAATCGTGGGCAGCGCGCTGGTTTGCGGCCCAGCGCGCTTGCGAATGGCCCAGCGCCAGAGTGCCGTCGTGTCCAACGGAAGCACCAGCAGCAAATGCTCCAAAATGGCCAGCGCCAGCATGGTCGCTACCAGGGCGTAGCCCACGGCCTGCGGGGCCGTGCTCAGCGCATCTTTGGCACCCAGCACCAATAAGCCCAGGCATACGCTGGCCCCAGCCACTGCAAAGAAGAAAAAAGCGTTGATCGGGCGGCGCCGGAAAAAACTCTCCAGATAGGCCAGGTGCGCGGGCAAGAACTCTTCACTGAGGTTGCGCACACCAAAAAACAGATTGAGCTTGGCGCTGGTGCGCATCACCCACAGCACCAGGTAGGTACCGGTGCCGACTTGGTTGGGGGCGTCCCAGGTGATAACCATAATCGCCACCCCGACCAACAAAATGCCCAGCTCGTGCCACAGCACTGCCCGAAAAGACTCCACAAAGCGCGGCCAGCCTTCGGTTCCAGCGGGCAGCGCGCTGGTGCGCGGGCCGGTGATCCAACCGGTCAGAAAACTCAGCTCGTTCCAGCCCCAGGCCAAGAGCGCGCAAGTAAACGCGCAATAGGCACCCGCCATGCTGGTCTGCTGCGCTGTGTGCGACAGCCCGATCAAGGCGGCGATGCACAGCAGCGATGACAAAGCCAAGCTGCGTGTGATGGCGCTGCGCGACATGCGATTGAGCAAAATAACAATGCCGGTGCTAAACCACCAAATAAAGATGGCAAAACCAACGGCAATCGCGCTGTCGTTCATTCGTGGCTTTCTCGGGGCTGCAGTGCTGAACTACCAGGCTGGCGCCATGCGGATCTGCGCAGGCAACTCGTGGCGTTGCACCGGCAAAAAGTACAGGCGCACAAAAGTGCCCAAGCCTGCTGCCGCCCACGCGGCGCGCCGCAGATTGCCCAAAATGCCGCCCTGGGCCTTGGCGGCGTCCATTTGCGTCTGGATGTGAAACAGGCGCGCCAGGCCGGCACGAAACACCGGGTTGTCAATGTCCAGGCTGACCGGAAACACCTGCTTGGTAATCTCGTTGGTGATGCGAAACACGGTGTAGTCGTAGCTGGTAGATTCCAGGCCCATTTCGTGGTGCAGCATAGGGCGGGTGTGGTCGCGCACATACATGGTGGCGTACACCGCGAGCAAGAAGAAGCGTATCCAGTAGACATTGCCCCCGCGCAGCAAATGCGGGTTGGCGCGCATGATCAGCGCAAAGGATTCGCCATGGCGGAACTCGTCATTGCACCAGCGCTCAAACCACTTGAAGATGGGGTGAAAGCGCTTGTCTGGGTTTTTCTCGAGCTGACGGTAGATGGTGATGTAACGCGCGTAGCCAATTTTTTCGGACAAGTAGGTTGCGTAAAAAATGTACTTGGGTTTGAAGTAGGTGTAGGCCTTGGTGCGTTTCAAGTCGCCCAAGTCAATCCCCAGGCCAAAGTCTTTGAGCGATTGGTTGATAAAGCTCGCGTGGCGCGACTCGTCGCGCGCCATATAGCGCATCAACTGCTTGATATCGGGGTTTTCGACGTTCTTGAAAATCTCGTTGTACAAAATGCAACCTGAAAACTCGGATGTGAGCGAGGAGATCAAAAACTCCAGAAACTCCTGGCGCATGGCTGGACTCACCTGCGAAAAGCGTTCAGCCACCTCTTGCGCAAACTCGGGCGTGCGCTGGAAATGGTCGTGGTTGTTGTCGCCCTCGTACTCGGCCAACATCGCATCCCACTCTCTGCGCAGGGGCGACATGTCCAGGCGGTCCATGGCGGCAAAGTCGGTGGTGTAAAAGCGCGGGCTCAGCAGGGTGCTTTCGACCGCTTTGTCGGAGGCTTTGGCTGAAGAATCGATGGTGGTTTCGGCGTCCATGACGGGTTCCTGGTTCAGTGGTTTATTCGGGCTGCATCGCTAAAAAGCGCGAAAATTCGGCTACGTTGGTTGGCCCAAAGGACTCTAAATCGACACGCTCGCCGGTGGCTGGGTCGGTCAATGTCACCCTACCGTCAACGCGGGCAATCAGCATAAAGGGCGGGGCCGCGCCGATGCCGCGCGAATGGCGCTCGCGGCTCAGGGCGCGCAGCACGCCGCGCACAAAGCCTTGCTCGCCATAAAGCACGGTGAGCTTCTCTCCAGTGACGCCGTCCGTTACCAGCACGCCATGGTCGGCCTGGTCTTCAAAGCGCAGGGACCGCTCTACGGTAGGGGCGGCAGCGCGCTGGTCCGGGCCGTTGCCGGTGATACGGACCAGGCCCACGGAAATCAAGGAAAAGGCAATGATGGCGCCTGCGCAGTACAGCACCCAGGTGGGAAAAGTGTCAGGCGCGCGCTTGGGGGCTTGCATGGGCAGGGTGGCGTTCATGTGGCGCTCGCTTGCAAAACAGCAGCGGCTTGGCTGGCGCGGGGTGCCGGGGCTGGCCTGGCGCTCAAACCGGTCTCCAAAGCCCAGGCCTTGCTCAAGGCCGTGGCTACGGCTGCAGCGCCGGGAATGGCGCGCAGCGTAGGTTCGGGCTTGGTGATGCGCCAGGGACGCACACTGGGCCACAGGTGCACCCAGGCGATACGGTCTTCGCCCTTGAGCGCTAGGGTGATGTCACCATGGCCAGACTGCAGGGAGCGCAAATCTGCGGCGGCAATCTTGGACAAGGGCAGGTTAAAGCTTACGGTGAGCACCACGCCCAAGCGCATCACCACGCGCTTGTTGGTCAGTGTGTAGACGGTGGTGCGTGCGGTCAGCCAAGCCAGCGTCCATACGGTGAGCAAGCCGATGGCGGCCAAAGGAAACAGCCATTTCAGGGACAGCAAGATCTCTAGGGCGCTGGCGCCCGAAGTCACCTCCGGGTACACGCGCGCCACCATCAGCAAAGCGAAATAAAGCATGAATTTACGCAAATGAAAGGCGCTTTGTGCCAGTGCGCCTACATCTGGTGAACCCTGCCAAAGAATGCGCTCGGTCTGGGGCAAGCGTTCGGGCAGGCCAAACTGGGGTTCAAACTCGTATCCGTGTCCGTTGTTTTCAATGCTCATGGAAGTCTCCAGGTATCAGCGCGCAGAGTTGGGATCAGATCAAGGGCTGGCTGCGTTGGGAGTCGGCATACAAGGTGCCGCCACCAAAGTAGGCGCTGATCTTTTCTTCTTCCAGTTTGGTGATTTGGTCGGCGCTGCGCAGTTGCGGCACATCTGCAAAATGGCGGCCATAAATGGCGTGCACTTCGACCTGGTTGCGGCGCACCAGCGCAAAAGGCATGGGTAGCAGCACGTGGCGTGGGCCGCTGCTGGTCTGGGTTTCAACTTCCAAGTAGCGGAACATCATCTCGGTCGAATCGATCCAGATGTCCTTGACAGTGCCGCCTTGTTTGCCGTCGCCGCCCATCACAGGCAGGCCGCGGGGATCGACGTCTTGGGGTGCCACGGTGTAGGCCGATGCAATGCGCAGTGGCTGAATCACCGGCGTGCCGTGCAAACTCATCTCGGGCACGTCTTCGCGCATGGAATAGGCGCCCGCGCCAATCGCGGCCTTCATCGGGTCGCCTGTGGGCTCAAGTGGAGCGCCCGAACCGTAGCCGGTGGAGCGGCCACTGTAGGGAGGCTCTTTGCGCGCCAGGTCGGGCACGGTGACGGACTTGCCGTTCTCTAGCTTGAATGTCTTGGGTTCGGGAATCGGCCAGCCCTTGACCACCGCGCGCCCGCTGCTGCTGGACTCCATGGGATAGCCCTCGCGGTGGTTTTCCTGCACAAGGTAGTAAATCAGGCCGGCAAAAAAGATCCAGAAAACGTACAGCAAGAGCTGCGCTAGATCGATATAAGAAGTGATGTTGCCAACGGTTTGCATAAGGGCTTCTCCTCGGGTGATAAGGGTTGGTGGACTTAGGTGGACAGCTCGGGCAATCCGAGCGGCTGTGAAACAGGCTGGCGCATGCGGCTATTGCGTTGCACCAGAGGGCCAATGGCAATCAGGGTCATGAACAAGAGCAGCATCTCGACGTGGTAGACCACGCTGTAGGCGACCGAAGGCATGGCCAGGGCCTCACCCAGCACGCCCTGGGTGGACAGACCGGTCACCACGTCGCGCAGCGCACCGCCAAAAAACATGGCCAGGCCGGCTGCGGTGGACTGCACCGCGCCCCATGCGCCCAAGGCCAGGCCCACAAATCCGCTGCCCTCCATGCGCATGGCCGCAAACAAGGTACCCACGGCAAACAAACCGCCGCCAAAACCAATGCCCAGTGCGCCAGTGCGAAACAGCCAGCCCGCGTCCAGTGGCGCTGAAAAAATCACGGCAGAAAACGCGGGCAGGCCTGCCAGTGCGCCGTAGGCTGCTAAGCGCAGCGGATCCACGCCTTTGGCGAGTTGGCGACCGGCCAGCACAAAGCCCAGCAGTCCGCCTCCGGCCAACATGGCGGTCAGCGCGCTGGTGGCGCCCACGCTCAAATGCAATATCTCGCCGCCATAGGGCTCTAGGACAATGTCTTGCATATTGAAGGCCATGGTGCCCAGGGCGGTTGACCAGAGAAAGCGCCGCGCGTTGGGCAGGGCAATGAACTGATTCCAAACTTCCTTGAAGCGGGGTTGCACTGCATTTTTGAGTTCTGCTACACGCTGGGGGTTGCGCGGCTCTTGCTTCCACAAGGCGATGCAGTTCAGGACCAACACCACCAGGGCCGTGCCTTGTACCACTTGGACCAAGCGCTCTGGCGTGAACTGCGCCAGCAGCAGGCTAAAAATCAGGCTGCCGCCCACGGCACCGGCCAGCAACATCACATACATGAGCGCCACCACGCGGGGGCGGGTTTCCTCGCTGGCCTGGTCGGTGGCCAGGGCCAGCCCGGCGGTTTGCGAGGTTTGCAGGCCCGCGCCCACCATTAAGAAAGCAATGGCCGCAGCACCCTGGCCCACCCAGTCGGGCGTGGCAATCTGGCCGCCGCCCGAGAGCACCAAGAGCGCAAAAGGCATGACCGCCAGGCCAAAAAACTGGATCAAAGTGCCGCCCCACATATAGGGCACGCGTTTCCAGCCAAAGGCCGAGCGGTGCACATCGGACTGGTAGCCGGTGACCGTGCGAAAGGGCGCGACCAAGAGCGGCAGCGCCAGCATCATGGACACCAGCCAGGCCGGGACAAAGAGTTCTACGATCATCACGCGGTTGAGCGTGCCAATGAGCAGGGCCGTGGTCATGCCCATGGTCACTTTGAACAAGGACAGACGCAGCAAGCGTGCCAAAGGCAGGCCCGGGCTGGAGACGTCTGCAAACGGCATCCAGCTTGCGGGAATGTTGCGCGCGAACTTGGTGAAGGTCTTGGCTCTCATGGCCGGGTCCACTCCATGGCTTGCGATTTGTAAAAACCACTGGAGACGCGCTGGGTGCGACCGCACTGCCAACCGGCCAATGCGGGGTTGGCGGCCATCAGGCTGGCGATTTTGACTTCGGCCATGGGCTCGAGCCAGGGCGCACGGTCACCGCGCGGAAACAGGCGCCCAACCGAGATCATGGCGGCCAGCAGCGGTGTGCGCGGCGCAAAGGTAAATACGATGGTGTTCGAGGTGCGCTGCGCCAACTGGGCCAGCGCGCTCACTGCGTCATCGGTTTGGTAGTGGATGATGGAGTCCATGGCCACCACATGGTCAAAGTGCCCCAGGCTGGCGTCGAGCATATCGCCGCTGCGCAGATCAATACGGTGCGCCAGCTCAGCCGGCAAGCGGGTGCGGGCCAGGTCAACCAGCGTGGGCGAGAGGTCAATGCCCACCACTTCTGCGCCCCGGCGCGCAGCTTCTACCGCCAGCGCTCCCGTGCCGCAGCCCGCGTCCAAAATCCGTTTGCCGTGCAAGTCTGCAGGCAGCCACGACAAGAGCGTGGCGCGCATTTGATCGCGGCCCGCACGCACCGTGGTGCGGATACGGCCCACTGGCGCGTCCGAGGTCAGCTTGGCCCAGGCGGAAGCGGCTGTGCGATCGAAATAGTGCTCGATCTGGCCGCGCCGCTCTTGGTAGGAGGTGTCGCTCATCGCTGTCTTTCAGTCAAAACCCAGCAGGTCAAAAATGTCGCGGTCCTTCATGGGCACGGCCGAATAGGACTCACCCCCCAGCCACAGCTGCGCGGCCAAGCGCATGTATTCGTTTTGCACCGCCTCTAGTTCGGGCGAATATTCCATCTCAAACAGCGTGGATTTTTTGAGGCGGCTGCGGCGAATGACATCGAGGTCGGGAAAGTGCGCGGCGAGCTTGAGACCAATCTTGTTGTTGTACTTGTCGATCTGGTCGGTGGCGGCGCTGCGGTTGGCGATCACGCCGCCCAGACGCACGTTGTAGTTCTTGGCCTTGGCGCCAATGGCCTGCACAATGCGGTTCATGGCAAAAATCGAGTCAAAGTCGTTGGCGGTGACGATGAGCGCCTTGTCGGCGTGTTGCAGCGGGGCGGCAAAACCGCCGCACACCACGTCGCCCAGCACGTCAAAAATCACCACGTCGGTGTCTTCGAGCAGGTGGTGTTCCTTGAGCAGCTTCACGGTTTGGCCCACGACGTAGCCGCCGCAGCCCGTGCCCGCAGGTGGACCGCCGGCTTCGACGCACATCACCCCGTTGTAGCCAGGAAACACGAAGTCTTCCACGCGCAATTCTTCGGCATGGAAGTCCACTGTTTCCAGCACATCAATCACCGTGGGCAGCATCTTCTTGGTCAGGGTAAAGGTGCTGTCGTGCTTGGGGTCGCAGCCGATTTGCAGCACCCGCTTGCCCAGTTTGGAAAAGGCGGCCGACAGGTTGCTGCTGGTCGTGCTCTTGCCAATACCGCCTTTGCCGTAAATGGCAAACACCTTGGCGTTGCCGATTTTCAGGTTGGGGTCAAGTTGCACTTGTACGCTTCCGTCGCCATCAAGGCGAGGCACGGAACGACGTACGGTGGGAAAAGGCAGGGTTTCAGTATTCATACGGGTGCTCCTTCGTAGACGCCTTCAAGGCGATCTTCCAGCTCTTCACCGGCGCGCCGCAAGGCGTCCAGCGTTTGTGCATCCGGTTGCCAGTAATTGCGCTCGGATGCTTCGATCAATCGGTTGGCCACCCGCGCCGAGGCGGTGGGGTTGAGTTTGGCCAGGCGCTCGCGCATGGCGGGGTCAAGCATGAAGGTCTCGGTCAGCTGTTTGTAGACCCAGGGTTGCACCTGTCCGGTGGTGGCGGACCAGCCCATGGTGTTGGTCACATGCACCTCGATTTGGCGCACACCCTCGTAGCCATGCTCCAGCATGCCTTCAAACCATTTGGGGTTGAGCATGCGGGTGCGGGTTTCCAGCGAGACTTGTTCGCGCAGCGAACGCACCGCAGCATTGCCCTTGGTTTGGTCGCCGATATAGACCGGCGGCGTTTTGCCGCCCTTGGCCACCTTGACCGCCTGGGTGATGCCTCCCAGGGTGTCGAAATAATTGTCCACCGTGGTCACGCCGAGTTCCACCGAGTCCAGGTTTTGGTAGGTGAGTTGCACGTCTGCCAGCGCGCTGGTCATCAAGGCGGTTTGCTGCACCGCGCGGCCGCTGCGGCCATAGGCAAAGCCTTTGCGGCGCTTGTATGTTTCGGCCAGTTCGCCCTCATCGCTCCAGCGGCTGCTTTCCACCAGATTGTTGACGTTGGCCCCATAAGCGCCTTCGGCATTGCCGTAGACGCGCAAAGCGGCAACTTCTAGCGTGCAACCGTGTTCTTGCTGGTAGGCCAGTGAATGCTTGCGAATCCAGTTCATCTCCAGCGGCTCGTCGGCCGATGCTGCCAGGAAAGCGGCCTCTGCCAGCAGTTTAATTTGCAGCGGCATCAGGTCGCGGAATATGCCAGACAAAGTAATCACCACATCCACGCGCGGCCGACCCAGCTCAGCCAGCGGAATAAGCGTGGCCCCGGCAATGCGGCCATAGCTGTCAAAGCGTGGCAGCGCGCCCATCAGTGCCAAGGCCTGGCCTATGGGTGTGCCTTCGTTTTTCAGGTTGTCGCTACCCCACAGCACCATGGCAATCGATTCGGGCAGCGCATAGCCGTCCGCCGCGTGGCGCTCTAACAGCAACTTCGCTTGGGCTGCGCCTTCGCGCACTGCCAGTGCGCTGGGGATGCGGAATGGGTCAAAACCGTGGATATTGCGGCCCGTGGGAAGCACTGCCGGGGTGCGCAAAATATCGCCGCCTGGGGCCGGGCGGATGTAGCCGCCGTCAAGCGCGTGCATGAGCGCGCTGACCTCGGTATCCACGGACAACTGGGCATTGATGCCAACAAGCTCTTGCAGTATGGCCACAGCCTGTGCATTCTTGGGCAAACCCGTGCTGGCCCAGGCGCGCTGTGCCGTTTGGCCAGCGACCAAGGCTTCTACTGCGTCGCGGTGCAGTGCCACACCGTGGGCGGAGTCGGCCATGGCCAAAAGCATGTCCACGCGCTGGGCGGCGCTGGGCGCGCGACCAGTGACGTGCAAGCCGTGCGGGATGAGGGTGTATTCCAGTTCCAGCATTTCCTGGCCCAGTTGCACCATGCGTTTTTCTACCGGCCCTGCTTCTTGGGTGTCCCATACCGGTTCGGCTTCGGCCAGGTCTAGTTCGGCGGCTTGGGCCTGAATCAGGGTGGCGAGTTCTTGGCGTTCACGGGCGCCAGGCTCGAGGCTGCGCCAGCGCTCCAGCGACGCTTTGAGGTCATTGAGGCCTTTGTACAAACCGGCCTGGGCAATCGGAGGGGTCAGGTAACTGATCAGGGTTGCGCCGGATCGACGTTTGGCAATGGCGCCTTCAGATGGGTTGTTTGACGCATACAGATACACATTGGGCAAGTCGTCGATCAGGCGGTCGGGCCAGCAGGTGCCGCTCAGGCCGGTTTGCTTGCCGGGCATGAATTCCAGGGCGCCGTGCGTACCAAAGTGCAGCACAGCGTGGGCAGCAAAGTCTTCGCGCAGGTAGCGGTAAAAAGCCGAAAACGCGTGGGTGGGCGCCAGGCCTTTTTCGAACAGCAAGCGCATGGGGTCACCCTCGTAGCCAAACGAGGGTTGCACGCAAATCAGCACATTGCCAAACTGCTTGCCCAGCACGTAAATCGCGCTGCCGTTGCTGAGCTGGCGACCTGGGGCCGGGCCCCACTGGGCTTCGATTTCTTTGAGCCAGCGTTCGCGGCGCACATGGTCATCAGCGCTGATCAGGGTGTGCACATTGGCGTCGGCGCCGTACTGCCCGGCATTGCCCAACAAAATGGCGTCGCGCAGCTCGTCCACGCTTTCGGGCAGGTTGACGCTGTAGCCCTGGGCCTGCATGGCTGTCAAGGTGTGCTGCAAGGACTCAAATACCGACAAATAGGCGGCGCTGCCGATGTTGCCGGCGTTGGGTGGAAAGTTAAAAAGTACGATGGCCACTTTGCGCACGCTGCGTTCGCTGCGCTTCAAGGCCACGAGTTTGCTCACCCGTGCGGCCAGCATCAGGGCGCGCTCGGGGCAGCTGTGCATGTCTTGGGCGGTGGTGTTGGCGCCAAAGGTGCAGGCGTGGTGGCAACCCGCACAGGTCACACCCGCAGCGCCAGGTCGGCCGCCAAACACGATGGGGCCGGTGGAGCCATCGAGCTCGGGAATGGCCACCATGATGGTGCTCTCTACCGGCATCAGGCCGCGATCCGAGCCGCCCCATTGGTCCAGGGTTTGAAATTCCACGGGGTGCGCCGTGACATAGGGCACGTCGAGCTTGGCCAGCACCTCTTCGGCGCCTTTGGCGTCGTTGTAAGCGGGGCCACCAACCAGCGAAAAGCCGGTGAGCGAAACTACGGCGTCCACGCAGACGCGGCCGTTCTGGTAGAAAAAGGCGTCAATCGCGGGGCGGGAATCAAGCCCCGCAGCAAAGGCGGGAATCACCCGCAGGCCACGCGCTTCGAGCGCAGCGATCACGCCGTCGTAATGGGCCGCGTTACCCCCGAGCAGGTAGGAGCGCATGAGCAGCAAGCCCACGGTTCCCACCACGGGGCCGCGCGCGGGCAGGGGCAGGGTCAGTGCTTCTTCGGCAAAACGCCCAGCCATGCGCGGGTGGTAGACGCCCACTTCGGGGTAATGCACCGGCGCGTCAATTTTGAGGCTGCCGCGCAGGCTGCGGCGTGCGCCGTCCGCGCCCCGGTCCACCACGTGGCGCACCAGGTTGAGCACGTTGTCGTCCGAGCCGCTCATCCAATATTGCATGGCCAAAAAGTAGGCCCGTACGTCTTGTGCCGTGCCAGGAATAAAGCGCAGCATCTGAGGCAGGCGGCGCAGCATCTTCATTTGCGCAGCGCCGCCGGTGGGGGCTTTTTCTTTGCTGCCGCGCAGTTTTTTGAGCAGCGCCATCGGGCCACTGGCGGGCTTGAGCATGTCGAACTGGCCCAGCCGGGTGAGTTGCGTGACCTCGGTGGCCGAGGCGATGCAGATCATGGCGTCGCATTGCATACGCCGCGCGCGCAAGTCTTCCAGGATGGGCAGGAAATGGTCTTCCAGAAACAGCATGCCTGCCACCACGATGTCGGCCTGGGCGATGTCGGCCTTGCAGCGGGCGATCAGGGTGTCATTGCCTGTGTATTCCGAGGCTGCGTGCAGCGTGAGCGTCAGGTGAGGCAGTTCTTTGGACAGGCTTTTGCGCGCACGCTCGACCGAACTTGCCAGGTGCGTGTCCATGGTTACGATCACCACGCGGATCGGGGTTGGTGCCCGAAGCGCGGTCATATTAGCGCCCGAAGTGAGCTTTAGCGTCATACAAAGTCTCCACCGTGATCAGAGCCAGGCCGTGGTCGACGGCATATCGCTCGGTGTTGCGTCGGGCTTTGCCGCGCACAAAAAAAGGTATTTTTTTCAGTTCTTTTTCGGCTTCAGAGTTCCAGCTTGCCGCTGTAACCGTGCTGACGCTGACCGTGTCCGCTGCGGGGGTGGGCGCCAGGCTGTTGGCGCTGGGGCTTTCCTGCATCACGCCGCCGCCCAGGTGCGAGGGCGCTGCGTCTTCGTGGAACTCGGAGTCACCCCGGAACATGCCAATCAGGTGCTCTTCCAGGCCCATCATCAGGGGGTGGACCCAGGTGTCAAACAGCACGTTGGCGCCTTCAAAACCCATTTGTGGCGAATAGCGGGCCGGAAAATCCTGCACATGCACTGGGGCTGAGATTACCGCGCAAGGCACGCCCAGGCGCTTGGCGATGTGGCGTTCCATTTGCGTGCCCAGCACCAGCTCGGGCTGTAGCTCGGCGATGCGCGCCTCGACTTCTAAGTAATCGTCGCTGATCAGCGGCTCCACGCCATACAACTTGGCCGCGTCGCGCACCTCGCGCGCAAATTCGCGGCTGTAAGTGCCGATGCCTACCACGGTAAAGCCCATTTCCTCGCTGGCCACTTTGGCTGCAGCCACAGCGTGGGTGGCGTCTCCAAAGACAAACACGCGCTTGCCCGTGAGGTAGGTGGAGTCCACTGAGCGGGCGTACCAAGCGGCGCGCGATGCGGCCTGGGCCAGCGCCGTTTCAGGGTCTTGGCCCGCCAGGGTGGCCACTTCGCGGATAAAGGCGCGGGTGGCGCCCGTGCCAATGGGAATGGTTTTGCTAAAGGGCTGGCCAAAGGTGCGCTGCAGCCACTGCGCCGTCAGGTTGGCGATCTCGGGGTAGAGCACGACATTGAAGTCGGCATTGGCCAGGCGGCCCAGGTCTTCAGGTGTGGCTGAGAG